>NZ_CATKVU010000006.1:3080000-3321430 GCF_949820605.1 Segatella copri | reverse complement strand
CACGGTGTGTCCAAATGATGAATAGCAACACACCTTTTTTGTGCATTTACGCCTGTACCTAACATAGATGTGGAGCCGAACAATACTCGTACCGAACCCTCGTTCATGGCTGCTATCACCGCCTTTCTTGCCCTCTCGTTCTTGCACTCCTGAATGAAGCGGATTTCAGATGAAGGTATTCCATAATCCTCTATCAGCTTACGCTTGATTTCAGAATACACGTTGAATTCCCCAGGTCTGTATGTGCCAAGATCTGAGAATACGAACTGTGTGCCCTTGTAATTGTCATAGCGTTTGTAATAGTCCGCTATCATCTTGGCACAATGGCTTGCCTTGTTGTCGGGATGATCCTCACAAGTCGGGTCTATCATGCGCATGTCGAGAGCCATCTTTCGGGCATAGTCCGTGGCTATGAGCATCTTTGCCTTTTCCTCTGTTTCCGACAATGGCAGTCTGCCGAGGATGGTGGCATCACCCGTCTTGGCAAACTCCATCAGCTTTTGGATGAAGTCCTCCTGCTCGGGTGTCGGTGGTATGTTATGAAGAATCTCGTTCTTCTGTGGTCTGTCCACACCAACCGCCTCCGCCGTGCGATAGTCGGTTATCTCGTTGTAGAAAGCAGCAAGCTCCGGTACCTTGATGAAGTATCTGAAACGTTCCTTCTGTACGATGTTGTTGGTGACGTTAAACTCGAAGTCGGTAGTTTTCTTGGCGAAGATTGCCGCCCACGCATCGAAACAGCGGATGTCCTGACGCTCCAGTTCCTTGGGGCGCAGGTACTTGAAAAGCAGATACAACTCAGTCAGTGAGTTACTGATGGTTGTTCCCGACAGGAATGTCGCTCCCAGATCTCTGCCTGTCCGCTCCTGTATGGTACGGATAGCAAAGAGCATGTTGAGTGCCTTCTGGCTTCCCTCGCTGTTGCCAAGTCCTGCCACACGGTCGTGTCTGGTGTTGAACATGAGGTTCTTGAACTGGTGGCTCTCGTCCACAAACAAGTGGTCGATGCCCATCATGCGGAAATCCACCACATCATCGGTGCGCTGCTCGATGCTGTAGGCTATCTTCTGCAACTTTGCCTCCAGATTCTGCTTTCGCTTTTCCAGTCCTTTGAGCATTCCCCGTGACACGTCTTTGCCCTGCGTGCGTATCACTTCCAAGTTTTCCTCCACGGTATCAAGCTCCGCCTGCAATATCTGCCGCTGGAGTTCTGGCGATTGCGGTATCTTCCCGAACTGGTCATGCGACATGATTACACAGTCATAGTCGTTGTTCTTGATGTTGTTGAAGAAGCTGACACGGTTCTTGGTGGAAAAATCCTTCTCCGAGGCATAGAGTATCCTCGCATGGGGATAAGCCGTCTGATAGGTGACGGCAATCTCCGCGACATTGGCTTTCAGCCCGATAATCATCGGCTTGTGAGCTATACCGAGACGTTTCATCTCATGCGCAGCCATGCACATGATGAGGGTCTTGCCTGTACCTACGGCGTGGTCACATATCCCGCCGCCGTTCTGCAAAAGCATCCATACACAGTCCTTCTGACTTGGGTACACACTCTTGACACCATACTTTCCGCCAAGGGCTTTCAGATCCAAGCCGGGGAAGGTCTGGTGAGAACCGTCATACTTCGGACGCACGAAGCAGTTGAACTTCCGGTTGTACATTGTGGTCAAGCGTTCCTTAAAGGAGTCAGACTGCTCCTCCAGCCATTCAGAGAACCCGTTGCGGATTTCGTCAATCTTGGCATTGGCAAGCTGTATGCCCTCGCTGTCACGCACCTTGATGTCGTTGCCGTGTTCATCCTCACCGATGCTCTTCATCATGTCGGGACAAGTGTTGTGCAGGGCATGTTTCAGAAGACTCATGCCGTCATAGTTGCGGTAATATCCCTTCACCATATACTCATCCGTGATGGCCATGGTCTTCATACTGCATTTTGCCGAATATTCGTCCATGCTGTCAGAATAGACGATGCTGACCTGTGTATTGAAGAGGTGGCTCATGTAAGCGGAATACACACCTGTAGGTATCCAACGCTCACCGAAGTTGAAGTCCAGGTCCTCAAAGGCTATCGGTTCGGGAATGCTTGCCTTCAAGGCTTCCAACGACTCCCTCACGATTGCATGGTCGGGATTTTCCTTCAGCCATTCTTCTATACGCTCCGCTTTCTCTATGACATTGCCAGCAATGAAGCGGTCGGCTATCTCGTAGCCGTCTATGAGCGGATTGTAATAGATGCGCCCTTTAAGCGCTTCCGTCAGTTCCTGTTCCGGCATATCCGATAATTCTGTCATATACGGCAAGTCGATACGGCCGAACTTGTTGAGCGAGGCGGTGAGCGCTTCCTCTGGAGAATCCACATGACTGACCTCGTCAAGCGAAAAAGAGACCGGGTGGTCGAAGATGTCAGATTTTGTGAACTGTCCGTTTTCTACCCGTTCCAACGACAGCATGTCGCGCCCTGAGGCATCCATAAGGATGAACTTCACGTTCTGCTTGGCATTGAGGTTGCCGAAGCGAATGAAGAAAGCATCATAATAGACATTCAGACTCTCACGCATCTGCTTGTTTTCCGTCTGTTCTTCCGCTTCATAGGTGTAAAGTTTCTGATAGGCATCACGGAGGGCGATATACAAGACTGCCTTTTCTTTCTGCTCCATATTCAGATCCAACGGCATGAAGGTAGCACCATACTTGGTAAGGTCTTTCAATACACCGATGTTTTTGGCAGAGTCGAGCACCATAGAACCCTCACGATGAAAACTTTCCAGTTTCTCATCAAATGGACGGGGCTTCATAGCATCCTCTTTCTTCTTTGCCTGCTCTTCCCGCTTTCTTTCTTGCTCTTTTTGTTGTTCTCGCTCATGATTTGTTTCTTCCAATGTGCTCTGAGTCTTGGAATCTTCTTTTGCCTCATTCCCTTTCGACTGCCCATGCCCGATTTGAACTTTGAGAACTTCTATCGGTTCCATCGGCGGCTTGAACTTCGGATCAAGCGTATCTTCAACGCCCAAAGCCTTGAGCTGTTCCTGACGGTGCAGTTCCGCCTTTTGGCGCAGCAGCACCCTGTCTTCGGGAGCCATGGTCATCATCATCTCGTAAAAGCCGTTGATTGGCGGATTCTCTTCCCAAGAGATGCTTGCGTATGGCTCATCCCCAGGCAGGATTGGTTTTGTCTCCTGTGCTGTTTCCTGATCTTTTGCATCTGTCAACGAAGGCTTTTCTTCTTTTTCCACAGGCTTTGTCACAACTTCAAAAGTCGGATTGACGCTTTTTACCAACGGACTTGCTTTCTTCCTTGACACTTTCTTGGCGACAGCTCCCACTGTTACCTCTGCTTTCTTCTTTGTAGCATGGACAGTCAGACGTTTTTCTTCTTCCATTCCCCAAAGGTCAAACAGAGTCATTTGGACTGGTGGCTGCTGATGATTAGACTTTTGGGATAGCTCAGCATCATCAGTAGGCTTTTCCTGCTTTTGCAAGGATACTACCGTATCGTTCTGCTTTTCCTCAATGGACGGCTTCATCTTCTCTGTTTTTTCTATCTTTTCTGTTCCTTCAACCTCCTTAACTTCCTCAGCCTTTGTTTCCTCTATCCCCAAGTATCGGTTCAAATTGAGGTTCTTCTTAAAGTCTTCATGGAGCATCCTTCGCAAATCCTCTGCAATGCCTTCCACACCATCCTCATGCGTGTATATCATTGCAGGTTTGCCGAACGGGTCGGTGTCCAACTTTGCCGTTGTATGGATAATGCGTTCCGGATGCTCCAGAAAGTAGTTGCTTGTCGGAATGCGGTTCTCGTCATTATAGACGGTATCAAGCAGGTTGTCGTCTCCTCGCAGCGACTCCTTTTGGCTGTTTTTCTGGAGGATGATGAGGTCACTGCCCACTTCCGTATTGGCATTTTCCGTGAACAGGTTGTTGGGAAGACGAATCGCTGACACGAGATCTGCATGATAGAGCATCATAAAACGCGCGGCACTGTTGTTTTTGGCATTCAATACGCCTTGTGAGGTGATGAAGGCAACCAACCCGCCGTCCCTTACCGTATCAAGAGCCTTGACAAAGAAGTAGTTGTGTATGCGTCTGGTGACAAGAGCCCTCATGCCTTTCATGGCTGTATAGGACGGATCAAACACGGCAACATCGCCAAAGGGAATATTTGAGATGGCGAGGTCGAAGTAGTCATTGAAAGGCTTTTCTATCTTCTCGAATCCCTCTATGCGCACTTTCTGCTCCGGGTGCAGATGGCGGAGTATCTTTCCCGTAAGCAGGTCTTTTTCAAATGCCATAATGTCTGCCTTGGGATTGTTATCCAAGACGGAATCGACAAAAGCTCCGATGCCTGCCGAGGGTTCAAGCACCTTTTCGGGGATGATCTGATGCTCTTTCAACACATCCACCAAAGCCTCTGTAATGGCTGACGGCGTGTAGAATGCCGTGAGGACAGACTGTTTCAGACTGTCCATCAACTGTTTGTACTCGCTTTCATTCTTGCTGTTTTCACGGATAAGTCTATGCAGCTCCACTGTTAGAGCAAACAATTCAAGGTCTGACTTTGCCCAATGGACGGCATCCGCCAGTTCCCTGGCAGGGTTCAGGATGCACTTCAATCCCCCGAATCCGCAGTAACGCTCCAGAAGGAGACGCTCACGGGCAGTCGGCGTGCGCTGTTCCCTGTCAAGGATGAATGCCGTCTCTATCGCCTTGATGTTGTCGTTCAGACGTTGTTTTCTATTGTATGCCATTTGACTCTATGAAAAGGGCAACGGCTCCCGTCAACTCTGTATAGAGCTGGTCATAGTCCGGTGACTGGGCAAAATTGTCATCGGTGAGGTCGTAAATGGAATACACGTTGTCAACCAAAGGCAGGAGGTTCTTGACAAACGCTTCCTGGTCTTCTACTGCTACCTCCAGGGGAAACTCACTGTCAACAACATCATACAGGATGCTGTACTTGGAAATATGGAGACCTTTCAGTAATGCTGACATGGCAAGCTCTTGTGCCGCATCGGCAAAGAGGGCATCACGCCGTGCCTGCTCATATACTTCTGCGGCATGGTCTGCACGTTCGCGGATAAAGTCCGCATCGCTGGCTTGTGGAAAACGGTTTTCTCTGAGGTGGTTCAAGAGGTACAGTCCGTAATAGGACAGTTCTGTCTGTGCCTGTTTCTTTCTGTTCATTTGTCTGTTGAATGGATTAAGTGGTGAATAATAAACCGTGGATGGCGGTTGATGTTTGTTGAAAGCAAGAAAAAGGCACTCGGTATCCCTCCGAGTGCCGCCACTTAATCCACAGTAAATAAAAGCATCCTGAATCAAGACACCATTTATGAACCATGTTTCGGTGGCAAAGGTACAAACTATTTCTTGTATCTCTTCACATTTCCTCGCTTTTCTGCTGTTTTGTGCTCTGCAAAGACGAATTTCGTGTTGAAATTCTCGTCAAAGGCAATGGCTGCGGAGAACGATTTGCCTTGCTTGCTGGTGAAACCATTGAGCGTTCTGGTCTTGCCCTTGGTGAGCAAGTCGGTGATGTCGGCATCAGTGAGCAACTTTCCTGCTACCTGCTTGAACACTGGCATACCGCACTCCTTGTTGCTGCATCTTACTACCTTTCCGAAGAACTGCATGGTACCTTGCTTGCATTTAGGACACTGGCAGCCGGAATCCTTGTGGCTGAAAAGTCTGTCACAACCTAACAATTCCGCAGTGATTTCACGGGTATAACCTTCGATACTATGGGTGAACCCGTCTGCACTTGCTTCACCTCGTTCAATCTTGGCAAGTTCCGCCTCCCATTTGCCCGTCATCTCCACATTGGCAATCGCCATGTTCTTCACCACGGAATGCAGGGCGAGTCCTTTTTCCGTCGGCACAAGTTTCTTCTGCTGGCGCACCATATACTCTCGTTTGAGCAGGGTTTCGATGATGGCGGCACGTGTGGCAGGTGTGCCAATACCGCTGTCCTTCATTGCCTGGCGCATCGTATCATCTTCTATCTCTTTGCCTGCGGTCTCCATTGCTGCAAGCAATGTGGATTCCGTATGCAAAGGCTTCGGTTTGGTCTTGCCCTCCGTAATGGTGCAGCCAGAAAGAGTGATATGCTGTCCTTCTTGCCAGTTGGGAATGACTTGCTCCTTGAACTCATTGTCTGTTGCGCCTGCATCCTTGTCCTGCCTTTTGTTCTTTTCCTTGAGCGACAACGCTCGCCAGCCAGTCTGTCGGATGATGGAGCCACTGATGCCAAATTCGACGTCATGATCCACTTGCGCCGATACTGATGTGATGTCCTTGATGCAGTCTGCTGAGAACGCTTCAATCATCCGGCACAATATCATGTCATAAACGATCTTCTCGTCCTTGAAAAGACCAATGGCTGCATTTTCTGTGATGAGCAGGGCATGGTGATCGGTCACCTTGGCGGCATTCACGCTGTTCTTGCTGTAGTCCTCACTGCCAGGCAAGAGTTTCACTTTTTCTCCATATTCCGAATGATTCTCCAGATTCTTGAAGAGTTTGGGAAGGGTGGCAAATACATCATCCGAGATATAGCGGCTTGATGTTCTTGGATAGGTGATGAACTTTGCCTCGTAGAGTTTCTGGGCGATGGAGAGTGTATGCTCTGCCGTGAAGCCATGCTGGGAGTTGGCTTCTTTCTGCAAGGTGGTGAGGTCGTAAAGGAGCGGTGCCTTCTCCACCTTTCGCTTGGTTGCGATCTTTGTGATGATGACAGAACCTGTTTCTTTCACCTTATTATATATATCGGTTGCGGTAGCTTTGTCTGTCCATCGGTTGGCAGATGTGAACTTCAGTATATTGCCACTGTCTGCATCAACCACACCGAAGTGTACCTGCCAGAACGGTTTCGACTCGAAACGCTTGTGTTCCCAATAGCGTTCGCACACCATGCCAAGGGTCGGAGTCTGCACACGACCTACGGAATAGGTGCCACGTCCTGCGGCTATCGTCAGGGCCTGCGTGCCGTTGATGCCGACGAGCCAGTCTGCCTCACTTCGTGCCTTCGCTGCATGATAGAGATTGTCATACTCCTTGCCATCCTTGAGGTTCAGAAGTCCCTCACGGATGGCGGTGTCCGTAAGCGAACTGATCCAGAGACGGTCGAAAGGTTTCCTGCAACCAAGATACGCATAGAGGTATCGGAAAATCAACTCTCCCTCACGTCCGGCATCGGTTGCTACAATAATGCGCTCACTGCTGTCAAACAGCTTGCCGATAATTTTTATCTGGGCAAGCACACCTGCATCTGGTTTGTAGCCGTTCTCTGTCTTGACTTGTCGGGGAACAAGAACGAACGGGTCGGGAATCACAGGCAGATTCTCCGCATGGAATCCCTTCATGCCGTAGGTTTCCGGCATGGCTGGCTGCACTAAATGTCCGAATGCCCATGTCACATAATAGCCATTGCCCTGCATATAGCCTTCCTCACGCTTGTCAGCTCCTACAATGTGGGCGATTTCCTTGGCTACACTTGGTTTCTCTGCGATGATTGTCTTCATTGTCTGTTGTTTTTGTGACATCCGCAACCGTGGGATAGACGGTCGCAGATGTCGGTTGTTATGATGGATGATTAACTCTGTGGATCAAGTGGCGGCAACTACATCTTCACGCTTCTTGCCTTTCTCTTTGGCTTCTGTTCCTCGGCGCTCTGTTCCTTCTGCTGCTTTTCGTTCTTTGGCGCAGACTGTCCCGGACTCAGCGGCTCCTTGGTGTGCTTGGTTGCCTCATGGGTCTTGCCCTGCTCGTTGACGGCGACTTGTACCTTGTTCTCGTTGGTAGGAATCTGTTCCTTTGCCTGTTTGATGTCTGGATTGTTGCGGTAGGAACGTGGCTGCATCTTGTCGAAATCGAACTTCACGTAGGCGGTATAGGTACCGCTGCCGTTCTTGTTCGGCACTTCCTTGATCTCGATGGTCTTGCCTGCCACATAGTCGTCCTTCTGCTGCTCGGTCAGTTCCTTCTTGAAATAGGTGTTGAGTCGGCGGATGGTTCCATCCTCATTGAGCCAGTGGTTGGGATCTTGCTGCTTCTTCTGACCACCCACATCACCTTCTGCCTTCTGCTCCTGCTTGTCAGCGGTTTGCTTCTTGTCTCCATTCTGTTTCTGACCTTGCGCCTGTCTTGTGCTGCCAGGCACGAACTCCACGCCACGCTGTTCCACATTCACCTGCAGCAGCGGTGTAAACTTGCGCCCGTTGGCAAGCTCAATCTCCTTACGAAGCGGAATACCTGAGTAGAGCACTCTCTTGTCGTCCTTGGTAATAGGTGTCTTGCCGATGGTATCGGGTATGCGCACCTTGTTGGTAGGGATGTCCACAATCTCATTGGTGAGACGGTCGATACTGATGAAATGAGGACGCAGTTCACCTGTGTTCTTGTCGGGGAAATCCACTACCTTTCCGAGGTTACCGTTCTGCAACAGGTTCTTCTTGTCCTCTGGAGTGAAGGTATAGCCTTTGTAAGCGACATCGAGTTTTGGCTCGTTGCGCACGAAATGCGGCACGAGTTGCAACTGGTCGTTATCGTCCTTACGGAATGACAGACGGGCCTGTATCTCTATCTGTTCACCGCCGAAGGTCGGCTTCACAATCACAAGCCCCGTCTTGCCGTAGTTGAGCAGGGCTTTCATATCCTTCTCATTCATACTGTTGAAGTCTATGCCATATTTGGCACCAAGTTCCTGCAGGTTCACATCGTTACCACTAATGAGGTTCTGCTTTACACCCGGAGCGGTCTGTGCCTGCTGTTCGGTTGCGGTCTGTTCTGGTTTCTGTTCCATGTCGTTCTCTTTTTCGTTGGTTTGTTCAGATGATACATTCTCTTTTTCGGTGTTAGCTTGCGTCTTGGACGCATCGTCCGATGATGCGGTTTCTTTCGCCTGACCTTCCGATTGCTTTGCCTCTTTCTCATAATTGGAGGTGTCAACCTTGTGGGCAGAAAGAATCTCCTTGTTAGCCTCCGGATCTTTCAGCAACTCCTTCATCACGCCAAGCAGGTTTTCCACCTGGTCTGCCGCTATGCGATAGAATCCGAATCGGCTTGGCTCCTTGCACTGGCGGAAGAAGTTTCTAAAGAAACTGTCCATCAAGTCACTGTTGCGGTCAAAACGCAGGAAGTCGGACGTGTTCTCCGCCTTGGCGGGTGCTCGCTTCGGTGTGCCGTCTCTGCTGAGTCCGGCGACGACGCTGATCTCGCCCGTCTTTTCGTCACGGACTACCAGCACGTCCTGTTCATCACTCTTTTTCTTTTGTCCCATAATTGTAAATGTTTAATGGTGAATACTTTTGTTATTTGAATTTTTGGTGAATGCGAGTCATATAATGCTCTACATTCTCCTGATTGAAATCCTTCACGTTGTTCTTGATAAATTGCTTCACGTCTTCCTCCGTGTAGTAGGTCTTCTGTCCCAGCCGCTTGTAGGGAAGCACTCCCAGACTGCGGTAGCGTTGCAGGGAACGGGGAGAAATTTGAAACAAAAGACAGAGATCCTGGTTGTCGAGCAATTTCTCGTTGATGCCAGAGCATCCCTTGTCCTCTCCGCTTCGCTCATGTCTCAACATCAGCATGTCATAGATGCCGTCAATCTTCTTGTGCAGGTCATGCAGATATAATTCCAATCGTCTCAATGTTCCATCTTCCATACTCATGTCTCCTTGGCAATGGTTCGTTCCTCAATCAATTTCTGTACAGCGTTGATGCTATATCTGCATTGTCCGCGCACCATGAAGTACTCGATGCTGTTGGTAGAGCGCAAGCGCTGCAGGGTTCGCTTGCTTATCCCAAGTATTCTTGCTGCATCACTGCTTGTCAGCACAAGTTCCATGCTTCTTCTTTTGGTATTTTCTCTCGCATTGGAATATATGAGAGCTACCAACTTTGCCACGTCGGCAATCTGTTCTGTCAGCATCTTAAAGGCTGGACTTTCCATTGTTATTACTTCCATTTTGATTCCGTTTTAAATGTTACAAACTTTGCTGTTTTGATTTCTCGGTGGCAAAATTAATCATTTGCGAAATACCCGTTTAACAACTCATTAATGACCCACGTATAATTTTCTTGATTTTTCTTGCCAAGCGGTCGGCAAACCCCAGAAAAGTACTGCCACAGTTATTCATTTTCATTGTTTTTCAACATACACACATTAACTTTGCACCCGAATTTGTTGAACCAATAAAACAGAGAATATGGAAGTAGTAACAATGGAAAAGAAGGCATTCGACTTGATGATGGCAAGATACGATGCCTTGGTAAAGAAAGTTGAGTTGCTGAAGCATAAGGCTAACGGCAAGCGTCTGAACAAATGGCTTACAGGTCATGAGGTCTGCCAGCAACTTCGCATCAGCCAGCGCACCTTACAAAAACTTCGTGACCGCCGTTTCTTGGGGCATACCCAGATAGGTCGCCAATTCTATTACTGTCCCGAAGAGGTCAAAGCCATCGTTCCGCTTATCGCCAGAATCAAATCGGTATAGCGTAAAGCCAAACTCGCCCAAGGCAAAGCCGAAAACTTCACCCTGGGCGAGCCAACACATTTTATATTCACCACTTAATCCAAATTGTAAACAATGAACATGAACCAACTTCTTACGCATGAGAGCAAGTCGATAGACACCGCCATGCAATCCTTGAAGAAAGCCAACAACTGGCTATCTTCATTCATCGAGTCCTACAGCCCACCTTTGAACGGGGAGCGATACCTCACCGACAAGGAACTCTCCGAGCATTTGAAGCTTAGTCGCCGCACCTTGCAGGAATATCGCAAGCAAGGCATTTTGCCCTACATTATATTATGTGGCAAAACCCTCTATCCGGAATCCGAGATACAAGCACTTCTCACTGGTAATTACCGCAAGCCGATAATCGACGGCACTGTTTCATAAGAGGAGGGTACTGCTTCATAATAGTGAAACAAAAATAGCGTACAGGGTACAACGACAAAAATCGTTTCCTCTGTACGCTATTATTTATAAAGGTGTAGGAATCTTATTAAAAGATGAGAGATTCTAACTTGCACCTCTTGGCATCGTTCCGTTCATCACAATAATCATCGGATACTCGTGTTTTACTTGCTCTGCATGGCAATCCTTGCGGTTTACAACCTTACTGATAAACCATTGTCTGAACAACAAGGCTTGGTATGTATCCATTTGAAGTGCTATGGCGATAATCACTTCCATATCATAGACATGCGCAGAATATCCATTTTCAAGTTTGATGTATTGAGAAAGCTGGAAATCTTTCAGCACACTTTGTTTCCAAATGCGCTTGATGGTATTCTTCACTGCTGTCCCTGTTACATTCAACAGTTCGGCAATCTCCCAAACTGTCATCCACACCTCACCATGATGTGGGGCGTAGATGACCATTTCTTCTTGTATTGTTATCACTTGTCGTTTCATACTCTGCCATTTATAGTGTTAGTATTATCGTTGCAAACATTTCCAAACGTGAATTCCTCAATGTTATTAATCTGCTGAGACAACTTTTCCACGTCTTTGCTCAATTTCTCCTTGGTAATCTTGGCATACACCTGGGTTGTCTTTATGTCCTTGTGACCAAGCATTGAACTCACGGTTTCTATTGGAACTCCGTTGGAGAGGCAAACCGAGGTTGCGAACGAATGACGGCTCATGTGCCAGGACAGCGGCTTGGTGATACCACATTTCTTGCCCAGTCTTTTGAGCGAATCCATACAACTTTGGTAGTTGGGTACTGGAAACACCCTGCCGTCTTCACACAATCCACGGTATTTTTCCATAATCTGCTTGGGATAATCAAGCAACTTGATGTTGGCTTCCGTTCCAGTCTTCTGTCGATGGATAACGATCCATTCACCTTCATCGAAAAATTCCTTGATGTTCTCTTCCTTCAAGTTGTACAGATCAATGAAAGCGAGACCTGTAAAACAACAGAACAGGAACAAGTCACGCACCATACTCATCTTCTTTCTTGTGATAGGTGTTTCCATCAACAGGTGAATCTCTTCTTTGCTCAGAAACTCTCTTGTCGTCTCTTCTTCCTTGTACTCATATCGTCTGAAAGGGTCTTTTACGAGCCATTCATTATCTATGGCACGGAATACCATTGCACGGAGATTGCGGACAAACACCATCGCAGAGTTTATCTTCAAGTGCTTGTCGGTTCTGAGAAAAGTCTCGTAGTCTGTGATAAAAGGCAGCGATAACTCTTTCAGAGCAATATCCTTCACATGGTAATGCGTCTGCAAGAACTCGCCCACATAGGCACACCCGATTCTATACTTCGTGTATGTACTCAAAGATTTCATGCCAGCCTTATATTGCTTTTCCATTTCATCACGGCTTTGAGAATAGACTTTCATCAGTGTATGGCAACGATACTCCAAGCCAAGAAAGGCGTTCTTCACCTTGTCGGCAGTGACGAAGTTGTCCCTGTCCATAATCTCCTGATAATGCTTGCTGATACTCACACGCATCTTGTCCAATTTACGGTTCACCTCCAAAGCCTGCATACTCTTACCTATCATGCGTCCGCCCTTGGTGTCCCACAAATCTGGATTGGCAGTTGTCTTGCAACTGAACTGCGCCTGTGTTCCGTCCACTGTGATACGTCCCATAACTGGAACAGTACCATCTTTCTTTACTACCTGTCTTTTGAGGTAGAAGATAATTGAAAATGTACTCTTCATAACGTCATTCTTTTTTGCGTTCAAAATTAATACCTGAAGAGTCTTTTCTTGCTACGCATTTCACGGCAGAACACGGCAAATTTGGTTCGTAACCAAAAAACTTACGTTGCTCATTAGTAACTCACTATAAATCAGAGCGTTCAAATTCAATTCGTAACCTTCCTCATTCTTCCGAACCTTAACATTCCCCATTTGGGGTATAGGTTACGGATAGGTAACGTTCCTCTGTCTCATCTTGTCGTATTCCCGTCTTCGTCTGTCCTCGCCACTTTTAACCAAAATGAGGAAAGTAACTGATAACCAGTAAACTTTCCTCATTCTTCTCTCAAACACTTTTTATATGCACTTTCAAGCGGAGAAACACTCTGTTTCGCCCTGTGAAACAAACCGACACGTCGCATTCCCGCTTTCGATACATCGGCAGGGGATTCTGCTTTATTCGTAAACGAATCCGATTTCTTCTGCATAATGATCATAGGCAGGTTCCCCATAACCATATTCAGCAAAGACCTTCTTCACCTGCTCCTGCATTTCCGGCGTAAGATGTTTCTCCCCCCGATGTACACGATAATAGGTAGTACGGTTGCCCAGAACATCCATGATGCGGTACTTGATGGTCTGCATTTCGACATGTTTTACCTGGTCGTAGAGATGGGAAAATCCCCATGCCGCCTTGAACTGGTGCACACGCATGAAATGGGAACAAGATGCATGGAGGTTAGCATCGGGATAAACAGCATTTCCGGCAGTAACATCATCGGGTTTGAACTTTGCCGAGATGAATCGGATGCATTCTGCTGCCCGAGGACAATCGGCATTGAAGCAGTACATCCAATGATAATCTACCAGACTTTTGATAAACGCAGGATCATTAAGATTTAATTCCATAAAAAATAAATTTTAAATTAAACATTAGGTTTCGCAGTGGTTAGTGCCATTGTGGAATCTGTGTTGTCAACTCTCCGCAAAGGAACACGGGGCATCTATGGCAAGATCGTCGGTCCCATGTAACTTGGTTGCTGCAAAGATACAAAATTTTAAAGCCAAATGCAAGCTTTGTCCCGAAAACTTTCACCCTTGTCCCGAATCACGTGCATAAAAAAACGATTTCAGCAAGAAGATAAGCAGAAAAACGTGAGGGATAAAGGCAATAAGTGATGGATAGCGTGATGGATTTTGTAAACATTTCGGCTATCCATCACGCTATACAGACGAGGCAAACACCTCATTATCAAACGATTAAATATTTAGAAAGAGAAAACGTGAGGGATGTGAGGGATAAAAAGAGAAAAAAACTTAAATAATTAGGGTTAAAATTATTCTACAACTACTACTTTCACAGCCTTACCACCTTGGCGCTTGATATAAAGTCCCTTGGCAGAAATGTTGTTGACACGCTTACCATCAAGAGTGAAGTACTCCACAGGAGCATTTGCCTCTGCCTCAACAGAAGAAATGTTTGATGGTACATTCTTCACGATAGAGATTGTCATATCGGCAGTATTCAACTTCACATCATACTTACCAGCCTCGTCAATCTTCCACTTATTGTCGGCATTACTTGAAAACAACCTTCTTACCTTTCTTCACATAAATACGCATCTGATCCAAGTCTATGGTGATGTCATAATATCCTGCTTCTTTTACCTTAAACTTATAATCTTCTTCTTTTCTTATTGATGTGGAAGCTACCATCATAGTTGTTGAAATCCGCCACAAAACCATAACGTGGGAAATGCTTCCAGTTGCTTGACACATCAACAGCTATTGTTCCCAACACGACCTCCGTCCCATTCGACTCGGCAAACAATTCCACGAGATAACCTTGGTAGTCGGTGGTAGGTGGAGTCCATGTCCATCGGTTGTTGCTCATGACATCCGACAACTTATGCGACTCCAACACCATAGCACCATGGCGGTAGCGCACATAGGCATTGCTTGGCAGACTGCCACTTGCACTGAACACCACAACCTGTCCTGGAGTATAACAAGCCTTGTCGGTTGTCATCTCCACCGACAGTTGTGAAGAGATGGTTGCAGCATGGCTCATCATCGCAAAGACGAATGGCAGAGCCAAAGAAAAGCCATACTTGCAACCCAAACGCAAGAGAAAAAACTTTCTCATCATCATTATTTCTCAAAAATACTGATGGCATAACCACCACCTGCACCAGCCTTCAACTTGAGTACAGATTTATTGGTAACCACACGCTTCGTAATGACGTATGACTGTTGGTTAGCCTTATAACTTGCATCCTTGCCATCGGCATAGATGGTTGCCACATACTTCTTGCCTGGGGTAAGGAAATCAAGTTTCAAGTTGGAAAGGTGAGCCGTCTCACCTACAGTACAACCAACAAACCAATTACCTGTGCCCTTAGCCTTACGAGCAACTGTAATATACTGACCAGGCTCAGCCTCCAAGTAACGGCTCTCATCCCAGTCGATAGCCACATCCTTGATGAATTGGAAAGCATCTGCATACTTCTCGTAATTCTCAGGAATGTCTGCTGCCATCTGGAGAGGACTGTACATAGTCACGTATAAAGCCAATTGGCGAGCCAATGTAGAGTTGATATGATGATGCTTATTAGGGTCAATCTTGTTCATGTCACCCTCCAAGATGCCAGGAGTATAATCCATTGGACCACCTTGCAAACGAGTGAAAGGCAATACAGTGGTATGGAAAGCCTTGTTGCCTGCGAAAGACTCATACTCTGTACCACGAGCCGACTCATTGCCTATCAAGTTAGGATAGGTACGACAAAGACCTGTAGGACGGACAGCCTCGTGCGCATTCACCATGATGTGGTGTTTGGCTGCTTCTGTGACACAATAAAGGTAATGATTATTGAGCCACTGCCCGTAATGATGCTCGCCACGAGGGATGATGTTGCCTACATAACCGCTCTTTACAGAATTGTATCCATATTTGTTCATCAAGTTGTATGCTGCCTCAAGATGGCGCTCGTAATTACGAACTGAAGCCGAAGTCTCATGGTGCATCATCAGACGGATGCCCTTGGAATGAGCATAATCGTTAAGTCCTTTAAGGTCGAAGTCAGGATAAGGAGTCTGAAAGTCAAAGACATAATCTTTGCTATGACCAAACCAGTCTTCCCAACCAATGTTCCAGCCCTCTACCAGTACTTGAGAGAATCCATTTTTAGCAGCAAAATCTATATACTTCTTTACATTCTGAGTATTGGCAGGATGCTGCCCATGAGGTTTGCACTTGCTGTAATCGGTAACACCGAGACGAACAGAAGGAAGATCATTAGTATAAGACCATTGCTTGCCACCACCTATCATCTCCCACCATACCCCGATGTACTTTACTGGCTTTATCCAAGATGTATCGGTATATTTGCAGGGTTCATTGAGATTGAGTATCAAGCGAGAAGCCAGAATCTTACGGGCATCATCTACCACCATGATAGTACGCCAAGGAGTATGGCATGGTGTCTGCATGTGCGCCATGTTGCCCTGCGCATCAGGAGTAAGCTGTGACTCGAAAATCAAGCTCTTATCATCGAGATTCAAGTGCATACAAGAATAATCTACCAAGGCAGCCTCATGGATATTGAGGTAAATGCCGTCCTTGGTTTTCATCTGAAGGGAAGTCTGCACACCTGTTGGCGAGAAGATGGTCTGCGAAGCATTGCTGCAAACAGCATCTTTAAACAAGCCTCTGATTTCTGAGAGTTTTGACTCTGTGTAGTCATACTCCTGCGTATCATAGTCGCCAGGAATCCACCAGGCCTTGTGGTCACCCGTCATAGCAAATTGAGTATGTTCTGCCTTCACTACAAAGTAAGGCAGATACTTCTGCTGGGGAAATTCATAACGAAAGCCAACACCATCATTATATACACGGAAGCGAAGGTTCATGTATCTACCATTAGAAGGCTTTTCCATTTCAACGAAAAGCTCATTATAATGGTTACGAATCTCTTTCTCCTCACCCCATACTGGCTGCCATTTTTCATCAAATGTGGAAGTAGTCGTCTTATTGATACGGAACTTATCCATCAAAGAGTTTTCCTCCGCCAACTCAATGCCCAATGTACTTGGGTTAATGACAGTCTTGCCTTTGTAATCTACTTGATAGACCGGGGTTCCTTTGTCATTGAGCGAGAAAGTAACACTCAGATTGCCATCTGGAGATTTTACAGTTTGAGCAGAAAGCCATGCAGGAAGCATCATCATTAAACTTAAGAGCAAAATACTCAACAGTCCTTCTCGCTCGGAGAGGGAAATTTTATGTTTCTTCATATTTATAGCTTTATTCAAGTTTGGTTATTAAAAATACGTTAATCTATCTTGGTTGCAGTCATCGTCATCTTCTTCAGATTGATAACTATCTGGTATTTGCCTGCTTCGGTAGCGCTCACACTCCACTTATAGTCGTGAGAATCACCATCTGCACGACTGACAACCTCGGCAGCTGTTTCAGAAAGTGAAGCACCAGGAGTTGCCGCTATCAGCCAAGCCTGCAATCCATCCCAGTTACTACCACCAAGCATAAACTTAAGTTCGCCTGCCTTCAATTCCATTTCAGCAGAATAAGTATATTTATTTACCTTAGTCAGTTCGATAGCCTTGTCATTCCAATCCCAGCCTGCAGATGTAGCACTACCCCATGCATAGATAGAATTATATGGGAAATTAAAGGTTGGATCTTCAAATTCTGCATTCTCTACATTGATATTGACATCCTCAATACTACCATCGTTGAAGTTAGCCAAAGCATCCTTAACGTCAGCAGAACCCTTAAGAGTAGTGCCATCTGACATAGAGAGTACATATGAAAGGGTTATATCACCATCCAAATCCAATCCAAAGAGATTGAATGGAGCTACTATACTCTTATCCTCTGCATTGACTGTAACCTCAGATACAGCAGAAACAGGAGTATTGGCTACACCTGAAACCATATTGTAGCTTGAATAGGCTCCAGTAAGGATGGCGTAACCTCCCTGTACAGAAAGATCTTTACCTTCGGCATTCTTAGCTGCTAAATCGGGAGTAGTCAATGTGAGTTTACGCGTAAGACGCTTCATAGCTATAGTGTAACTCCGGCTATCACCCGTCAAGTCTGTCTCGGTGGCTACACCATAACAGAACGCATCAGGATTGCCGTTGATGGCATTTGCATCGTTTACCATAAAGGTGGAAGCATCTACAGTAGCTCTTGCCTCAGCAACTGTAATATGACTGGTGCCATTATAGCATCTGAATGTATAATCATTATTACTCTTCAAAGTAAGCTGCTGGGTGTTACCACTCACCGTGCTTACCTCATCATTTACACTCAAGTAATAAGAATTTGGGACATTATTCAAACCACAAGCGCCCCAATCGGTTTGGATGGTAACGGCAGTCCGTGGCTTTACTATTGGGTCAGGCAACTCATCCTCGCAAGAAGAAAATGTTGCAACAGCAGTAGCCATCACTGCCATATAGCTGATTGATTTTAATATACGTTTCATGTTCTTTCTAATATTTAATTTTCAGATACCAAAAATTATTCAGGCTTGCTCAAGCGAACAACCTTGCAGGCATGAGGAGCCAGTTTTGCAGAAACCTTAGTTACCTCACCTTCATCGGTATGTGTCCAAAGATCTCTCACTTTCATACTACCCGAAATACCCAGGGCAGAGAGTTCTACACCGCGTTCCTGTTCTATATTCTCACGGTTGAAGAGAGCCACAATGTAATCGCCATTGCTCATCTGACCATACCATACTTGGCTGTTAGCATCTTCAGCAATCTCTATACCCGCGCCATTTCTTGTTGTAGATATATTGTTACTCAAAGGCTTTCCTACAAACTTATCCTTATTGAGTTCCAACAATTCTTCGTTCTGGTAGAAACTTACATTGTGGGCAGCTCTTGCTGCACTATAAAAACTCTCGCTATAACTATTCTCACCCGTCTCATAACCAATAGTATTATACTCATCAGCTACGGCAATAGGACCACCAGCCATAAGTTGCAGAGTGATACAAGACTGACGCTCATCATCAGAATTGAAACGACGCATGAGTTGGAAGTCTCCATCGGCAATAACCTTGCCACGACCAGTAATATCAGACCAATAAGTAAAGCCATCAAACTGGTTGTTGGCTGCAGGCCACTGATCTACCTTAATATACTGCGCACCGCGCCAACGGCTTGACAAGTGATCCCATCCACCTTCGCAGGCGTCATCCACAATGCGAACCATATTGCCATACTGAGCTTCGTACTGACCATGATCTTTCATATTTGGCATCACGATAGAAGTAAACACACCATACTTTTGGGCTGCCTCAGCGATATACTGCAAAGCCAAACGATACTCTGCACTACCATAGCCACGGCCTTCACCCTTAGTGCCACCTCCACGAATACCATCTTCAAAGAGACACATAAAGTCCATACGGATGAAATCAACACCAATACTCTTATAATATTTGAAGAAGCCGTCGATGTACTCCTTACCACCTTTGTGGCTGGGAACGATCCATGTAAAGATGTCACCATCAGCATCAGGATTCTTCACTTGATCCTTACCCTGCTCATAAAGCAAATTACGTACAGTATACTTTGTTCCCTCGATAGGACAATCTAAAGAGCCATGCACCCAAAGGGGGTTGTCGTAGATGCCCAACTTTAAACCTTTGTCCTTGCACATCTGAATAAGTTCGGTCAATGGAATATAAGCATATGAGGTCATGTAAGGATGCCCAGCATTATCATCGCCCAACATAGCCATGAAACCATCGGTACAAATCATATCGTAACCATATGGCAAAAGATTCTCAGCCACCCAGTCGATATTTTTCTGCCAAACCTCTTTGGGCATATTGCGGTCCGTTCCGTTCTTCTCTGCCAAACGACCATACTCATACACAGTCCAATAAAGAGGAGCTTTCTCAGCAGTCTCTGGAGTAGGAGTAGGAGTTACAGGATCGTCTGGAATATCTTCTGGAGTCCAACCGGTATTGAAGCTACCTCCATTTATCGAGTAATCGCTACATCCCATTGTCATAAAGGATAACATTACTGCGACAATTGATAAAACTATCTTTTTCATAATATAATTCTACTTATTATTATTTTTTTTTAAACTTAACCTTCATATCAATGACATTGATGCTAATCTTGTAGTTACCTGCTTGCGAAGCTTCAACCTTCCACTTGTAGTCAGGACTTTGACCAAGTACTTGTAAATCTGTAACAGAAAGCGGTGCAAGATCATTTGTTACATCCTTACTCAAAGGACGAAGCCAAATGATATTGCCACCCTTGTTTGGATCATTCTCTAAACCAAACTTCAGTTCACCCTCTGTCAAAGTTGTTTCTATAACGAAAGTACCCTTGGCTGCATTTGCATCATACTCCAATGGCAACAGGAACGGATAGTTCCATCCATTAGAAGTGTCACTTCCCCAAATCCAGATATTCTTGATAGGGAGATCTGAAGGCACCTATTCCTCTTTCTGCTTTTCAAAGGTAACTGTCATGTGATATGTATCAACTGTAACCTTATATTTACCCGCTTCGCCAGAAAGAACCTGCCACTTGGTATCAGGACTGTTTCGCTTGACAGCTCGTGAGTCAGTAATAGACTGGTTCTCGGAAGCAGCCATAATAAAATCGCAGCTCCAATCACTTGGGGTATCCAATGGGAATTTCAACTCACCTGCAGAAAGCTGACCAATCCATGTAAATAAGAACTTATTGACAGGATCTTGTGTCATTTCCAAAGAGGCACCAATATTCCATCCTGCCGCACAAGCACTACCAACCATATAAAGTTTGTCTATCTCTGGAGTAGGATAAGTAATTGTAGGTTGCTCGCCTGTTGAAAGATCTGCATTTACAACACAGAAACCGTCTTTTTCCACATGGAAAGTTCGAACAGCATCGCTCTCTGCATCTACTGCAATCTTGTAATCACCAGCCAACAATGCACCAGCATAACTGTACTTTGTTTCAGAAAGAACCTCTTCCATTAAAACACCCTCACCTTCTGTGGCATCAGCCTTGAAAATGTAAAGATTACGCGGTTGAATCTCATAACCTGTCACATTAACCTTTGTTGTAGATATCTCAGGTTTCATGTAATGGTCTGCACCAGTTACTTCTGCGATAATCTCTCCTTCAACAATAGCAGTTGTACCAGTAGGAACACCCCACGTCTTCAAATATGAATTGAGCTGCTTATGAGTGAAACTAACGGAATTCTGTCCCTCGGGAATATAAATTTTACTGATGGAGTTCTCAAAGTTGTTGCCCTCGAGATCCATCTTGAAATAATAATTTATTTTAGTTCCTTCCCCACGGTCTTGAGCTTTGCCCCATGTAAAGGAAATAGCAGTCTCATCACCCTTATCCTGTTCAAGGGTCACCGATTCCTCAGAAGCAGCAAGGTGCATCTGATCGTCCACTCCAGGAATAGTAAAGCGAATGTCATCACCACTACAGCTTGCCAAAAACACAGGAATGGCGACAAGTATGTATAAAATGAATTTCTTCATGATAAATATCTTCTAATTGATGGTTATATTATGTTTAATTCCAATAAGGAGCCTGTTTCAACTTCGTATTTTTGTCTATTTCACTCTGGTGGATAGGGAACCAATAGAATGCCTTTTTGTAAACACGTGTCTGATAAACAGTACGCTTATAAAAACTTGCAGCATCACGCCCATAAGCATTCATTCCATAGAATGGACCCGTAAGCACCTTCTCAGCTTCCTTCCAACGTCGCAAATCATCATAGCGCAGTCCTTCACAATTGAGTTCTACGCGACGCTCTGCATGAATCAGATTTCTCATCTCAGACTGATTATTGAGGTTGACATGTATGTAGTTGTCATCAGTATTACCTGTTGTATACTGGCGAACACCTGCACGCTCACGAATCTTATTGAGGTATACCAGGATTTCCTCATTGCCTGGATCACATTCATTGAGAGCCTCAGCATAGTTGAGATAAGCCTCACCCAAGCGGTAAAGTATACCTGGGCGATACTGATAACTACCTTGTTTCACATTATCCTTATAGTAAATTTTCTTCTTTGCAAAGTAACCATTCTGAGGAGCATCATGAGTTCCATTGTTATCTGTCTCTGTTCCATCACCTCTAAACATATTATATACACGATCTTCCTGATTGAAATAACCATTGTTGAAGTTTACGCAAATATAAAAACGAGGTTCACGATGGCAATACATATTGTAAGTACCCTTACGAGTGATGGAACCTCCATTGCAAAGAGAGGCCCAGTCGGTATTGTCGCGCTGTTCGTCGGCATCAGAGAAGCCTTCTTCCTTATAATTGGATGCAGGGTCGGTAATAGGAAGACCATTCTCCATTGAGAACGCATCCACCAAAGACTGTGTTACACCCAGTCCACCATTACCGCTGCTACGCAAAGGTGTAGCAAGCTCTTCATAATAAGAATAGTTACATCCACCAGGACGAGCGAACAGAATTTCGGTATTCCCCTCATCGAAACACTTAAACATCATGTCCTGATATGACATAAATGGGTCTATCGTTCCATCTGCCTTTTTCACCTCATACAATTTATATCCAGCAGCCTCTGCCTCTGAAATTAACTCTTTGCAAGCATCGGCAGCCTTTCTCCATTTACTGGCATCGTAAGTCTGGCTTATGATGTTTTCTCCCTTGTCGTTCTTGTAGTTGGCATAATCAGTATTACCATTAACCAATGGGCTTGCAGCATAGAGCAACATACGCGCCCTTACAGCCAGACACATGATACTGGTAGCACGACCATACTTGCGAGCCTCTGTATATTTGGCAGGCAATATCTTAGAAGCGGCCTGCAATTCCTTATCACACCAATCAATGACTTGGTCATAAGGAGTTTGACCAATCATCAGATCACTCAAGTTGAAGTTGGATGGTGTGATTTCGTCAGGTGCAAAAGGAATACCACCGTATGTGTTGGCAAGCAGGGCATAGTAATACGCCTTCATGAAGCGACATTCAGCTTTCATGTACTCCACCTCAGTTGGGGTTATGCCCTGTTCGTTCAAAGCATGTACATTTTGGATAAAGATGTTTGCCTCACGAATACGCTGTGGAAAATTGGCCCAGAAGTTGCCATCCCAGTAGCTGTTGGTAGTCCACTCGCCCAAGATAAAAGGAATGACATTCCAACCACTGAACTGGCGATAACGCTCTGAAGGTGTCATGTCGTCACCTAAAATCTCCCAACCCTCATACTGCAAATAGCCAAGATATGGATCAGGAATTCCAGAATAGACATTGGCAAGCCATCCCTCGGTACGGGTCTTGTCCTCAAAGACCATCTTCAAGTCAAGTTCGGTGTCACTCTCCTTGTCCAAATAATCTGAACAAGACGAGAATCCGAACATGCCTAATACCATTGTCACAATATATAATGTCTTTCTCATTGTTTTTGTCTTTTATTATTTATTACTAATCAAAAATTCAACTGGAACCCAAACATTACAGAGCGCATGGATGGATATTTTAGTCCATCGGTTGTATCAAGCTCAGGATCCCACAATTTGAACTTAGAAATATAGAACAAGTTATTACCACTAACAAAGAAGCGGATATTGTTGGAATAAATGGCCTTAGTAAGGCTCCTTGGTAAGGTATAACCCAGCTCAATAGACTTGAGACGCAAGAAGCTCATATCTTTCTTCCACCATGTTGAGGCATAGTTGTTGTTGGGATTGGTGCTTTCCGACAAACGAGGCCAGAACACATCTTGTGACGGATTTTCCTCAGTCCAGCAATCCTTATAGTTTGCATAAACATTTCCCATAACTCCTTGACCACTTCCTGGAATAAAGTACTGAGTACCTCCTATAATACGATAGCTCTGTCCTGTTCCTTGGAAGAAGAAACTAAAGTCAAAGTTCTTGTATTCGACATTACCACCAAAACCATAAACAATTCTTGGAGTCGTTGTTCCACCTATATATCCTTCATCCTTGGCATCGATAACACCATCATCGTTCATATCACGATATTTAATGTCACCAGGCCGAACTACAGAGCCTATATTTGGTGTAGGAATACCTGCCTTCAACTTACCATTTTCAAAATCTTCGTCTGTATAGAGACGTTCTGCCTGAAGTCCCCAAAGTGTACCAATAGAACGACCTGTTAATGAACGATAAGTACCCTTTACTGACTCTGGTTCATCATACTCCTTGACTTCATTCTTAGCATAGGTGAAATTTGCTCTTAAAGCTACTCGCAAATCCTTGCCAAACTTGTGATTCCAAGTAATAGTACCATCCACACCACTGTTGTCTACGACGCCATAGTTGGCATAGGGGTTACTCAAGAAACCTGCCTGTGTAGGAATAGTCTTACGCTGCATGAATATGTTGGTACGATGCTCATAGAAGTAGTCAAACTGGAGGTTAAACTCATTCCAAAGTCCCAACTCTATACCAACATTGGTCTTTGTTGAGGTTTCCCATGTCAAATTGTTAACACCTACCTCACCCTCAGAATA
The DNA here is from genome assembly GCF_949820605.1 of Segatella copri. Classification (NCBI taxonomy): domain Bacteria; kingdom Pseudomonadati; phylum Bacteroidota; class Bacteroidia; order Bacteroidales; family Prevotellaceae; genus Segatella; species Segatella copri. Next base: position 3,297,217 of record NZ_CATKVU010000006.1, on the reverse strand, counting down.
TCCTTGACGCCAATAATCACCAGCATAACCAAAATGATAGCCAGAAGCTCCTGTGTTAATAGTGGTAATATAAGCGAAGCGGCGTCCTCCGATATCATCATTACCGACCTTACCTATAGAGCCTTTCAACTTCAAGAGAGTCAGCCAATCAGCACTGTTTCTCATAAACTTTTCCTCAGAAATAATCCAACCTAAGGCAAGAGATGGGAAGAAACCGAAGCGATGGCCTTTGGCAAAATTCTCACTACCATTGTAACCGAAGTTGAACTCACCCACATAACGACGGTCGAATGTATAAGAAAGACGACCCGCTATACCTTGTGAACGCTTAGGTTGGATATCACCCCAATCGTAAGAACGCTGGTTGTAAAGGAAGAGGGCATCTACGGCATGCTTTTTGGCAAAAGTATGATTATAGCCTAAGGAGAACTCTAAATAAGTACTGTTGTTACCATAATTTGCATTGGAGCTATGCCCTAAGAACTCGCTACCATAAGAAAGTACACCATGAATCAGCTCACCCTCATCACCTCGCGACTTAGCCACACCATAATAGGTTGGGGTCTTTCCACGAGTTACAAAGTTCTCGTTATAGGTGTCAAATGCAAAAGTTGCCTTGAACTTCAAACCAGGTGTAATCATTTTCAGGTTTTGTTCCAACTGGAAGAGAGACTCCAACTTACTTCGTGTTCCTCTATAATAGCCCTGCTGTGTACTCTCTGCCCAAGGATTGAAACGATTGGCACTGGCAATAGGGATAGTACCATCTGAATAAATGGCAGGATGTACAAATGGTGGGGTTTCGAATGCATGAGTAAACACATTGTCGGTACCACTATTCGACTTGCGCAAGTTCTGCAGATATCCACCCACATTGAAACGAAGCAAGGTGGTTTTGGTCAAATCGAGATCGACATTGGCACGCATATTAAAGCGTGTCAGTTTTGACCCTGTATCATAAGGCAAAGTATCATCTGTCTCCATAATGCCAGTCTCGTGATAGACAGAAGCTGTCAATGAATACCTTAATATATTAGTTCCTCCTGAGACTGTCATGTTACCTCGGGTAGAAGTGGCATAGTCCTTAGTAATAGCATCTATCCAGTCTACATCAGGATAAAGATCTTTATCGTAACCAGTATATGTTTTCATGATTTGATCCTTGGTAAACATTCTCTTACTGGGATCAGAACACAAATTGTTAAGTAACGTCATATATTCTGCTGCGCCGATAAATTCGGGCAATTTGGTCGGTTTCGTAATAGCCTGCTCAAATCTGAAGTCAATAGAAGGCTTAGCAACAGAGCCACGCTTGGTATTGATGATAATGACACCATTAGCACCACGTACACCATACATGGCACTTGCAGAAGCATCCTTCAATACAGAGAACGACTCGATTTCTGCAGGATCTATATCGTTCAAACTACGCTCTACACCATCTACCAATACTAATGGAGAACTACCGCCTGCACCAAAAGTTGAAATACCTCGAATCCAGAACTGCGAGTTGTCATAACCAGGTTCACCAGAAGGCTGATATGCGATAACACCAGCCAATTGACCAGCTAAGTTGTTACTCATTGAACGAGAAGAACCCATCTGGAGATTTCCCGGGTCAAGTGTCTGAATAGAGCCAATGACCGAAAGCTTTTTCTGGTTACCATAACCTACGACAACAACCTCATCGGCACTTACCGCATCTTCTTTCAACTGGATATTAAAGTTAATATCAGATCCTACCTTTACCTCTTGAGGCTTAAAACCGAGATAGTTAAAAACCAAGACACTATTTTTGTTTGGTACATCGATATAGAAGTGTCCATCCATATCAGTAATAGCAATAGTCTTGGTTCCCTTGACAGTGACTGTGGCACCTATCAAAGGATTGTTCTCATTATCAACAACTGTACCACTTGCCTTAATGCCTTTTTGTTGCTGCTGAACAACATTAGGCAATGCAGCAGATATGGTAGTAACGCCAGCACCTACACCAGGCATCAGCAATAACGAGCATAAAAACGTCTGTCTTACATTCATGTTAATAAATATTTTTAGATATTAATATTTGCATCTTCTTTCATGGTAACATTGATTTTCTTGCGTCCCTTTACCGCCTCGGTAAGAGAGCCTCAAAACCCACGTATGAGAATACTAAGGTAGCCTTAGGAGAAACCTCGATGGTATAGTTACCATCCATGTCTGTAACGGCACCTGCCTTGGAAGAAGATGTCCTTACATTTACACCTATCAGAGGCTCACCAGAAGCATCAGTGACAGTACCCTGCACTTTCAGCATTTCCTGTGCCAAAAGCGTAAGAGGCATCAGCATGCACAAGCATAACAGTGCGGTTGTCTTTTTTAGGAATGTTTTCATATGCTTTATACTTTTAAGTTAATGTATATTCTTTTCGGTTAGGAACCTTAATTAATCTATCATGATTTTCTTGGGACAGGAAGTTCTTGCGCCTACGGTTTTTACGATATATACTCCTTTTGCCAAGCCTTCTGCAACGACACCCTCTTGGATGTTTGAGTAAGAAGCGATCTGCTTGCCATATATCGAACACACCGATATTGTAACAGGCTTCTCTGTTGACTTCACGTATATCGTTCCTTTGCCACAAACGATCTGTACAGAAGCATCCTGTTCTACCTTCCGAACTTCTGTTACGGCATTCAGTTCCTTGGCATTGCTACCCAACAGTTCTCCACGAATGGTTTCTGTTGCCGTATTGATGGTAATGCGATAATTCCCTGCCTCGGAGATTTCCCATTTCACATCATCGCCACCTGAACTACGGAAGTTTCCTTCACCAACCAAAGGAGTGTCGGCTACGTATGGATGAAAAGTTTCCGATGTCCAACTCTGGTTGGTCAGTATCTTCAACTTGCTTGGTTCTTGACGGTCATCGCTCCATGTAGGAGATAAGTAACCTTCCCATACCAATTCCTCTGGATTGGATGAACTTGGAGTGAATTGGCAAGTAGCTGGGTCTGTCCAATAGTCCCAATATTTCTTGAGGCATCCTCCTACCAAATAGAGTGTACGGCGTGGCTTGAATATCTTGGCGTATGCCTGATGTTTGTCTTTGATAGCATAAAGCGTATATTTACCAGGAACGCTCACACTCCATCCTTCAGTCTGCTTATCTGTCGTACATTTCAAGGAAGAGCTATAGTCTTGTCCAAAGGAAATATCCACGCCTTCAAAGAGAGAAGTATAATACTTCGTAGATGATGTCGCCTCTGGTGTATCTTGCAGAATGAGATTACCCGGTTGCAAATCAAGCAACGTCTTGAACTCTACATTGCCATACTGTGGGAGTTCCACTACCTTGCCTCCCAATGCAGTACCCGTCGCATAGAGCTTTTCTGGCAATTCCACCTCATCTTCCTTCTCACAAACAACCATCTTCATGCTTTGCAAATCAACATACACGGTATAGTCTCCAGTGACAGTTGGCTTAAACTTTAAGTCCTTGTCTCCAGGCAATTCCCAGTTGATTTCCAAGTTTAGGTCATAATACTGACCTACTTGGATATTTTGGTCTGCCGAAGTACCTACGATATGCTTATGAAATGCTCTCGTATTGAGGAACTTAAATTCCTTGCCAGCCTCCAAGTGACCTGTCCATCGAAACAGTCCCTCATTTATCTTTTCCATATCAGGAGTCTTGCTGGTATCCCAAGCGTATGGAGTAGCATCACCAATGATATATAGTTGCGACAACTCCAAGGAGTAAGGCATATCAGCAGCTTTCACTCCCCAAACAGCCAAGATGGCATATAGTGACAAAAATAATCTTTTCATGGGTATATCACTTTTATTCTTTAATAAACTTGTTTACGTATGTCTTGCTGTCAGCCACCACCTTACTTATATATAGCTGTGGCATCAACATTGACAAATCTTCAGAGAAGCCATCTACTTGCTTATAGTTGTTTGCCAACAACGTCTTGCCAGCGACATTGCTCACCACCAAGGATACTTGTTGGGCAAGTTTGCCGAATGAAGCAACAAGTTGTTGACCAGTCTTGTCATAAGCAACACTTACCTTATTTGCCCCTATCTTATCTATTGCCGTCGCAGGACTATACTCCACGACGACTTTTCGTTCCAGCGAACAACTTCCCGAAGGTACTTCCACCGTAGTGCAATGAGTAGCCTCATCATAGCTGAAAGTTGCACTCACACCATCCACTTGGGCTGAGATAGGAGCAGAAGTATTATAGATGTGCATCACATAAGAACGGTTCTGAGGAGCTTTGCTTACTGAACCTTGACGTTCCGAGATGATGTATTCACCTCTGTTGCCATCACAAACTTGCTTCAAGGAAGTCTTGGCATAATCGGTAGCATAATCAGCATTGTCACCATCATCCTCATAAAGAGAACCTTCACCATTGGCACCAGCCACCACATGAAGCACCAAGTTATCAGGACGTTCCGTAACATTCATCACTGTAGATGGATTGAAAGGAATGACCGAACCTTCACGGAAGAAATAAGGTATCTGTTCTTCTGTAAATGTCATTGTGCGCTTGCATGGGCCTTCTATCATCTCATGAGTAGATGCACTCCACCATTTACCTTCAGGGAACCAGATTTCCTTATTGGTCTTTCCGTCACTCCCTGCTTGAGCCGTGATAGGAGCCACCAAGATGTCATCACCAAAGAAATACTCTCCATCGTATGTGTAAGCCTCCTCTACCTCTGGATACTCATAATAGAGTGGACGGCAAAGAGAGATACCTGTTTCGTATGTCTTGCGAGCCATCGTATAGATGTATGGGAACAAAGTATAACGCAAACGCACTGCCTCCAATATGGTAGGGAAATTAGAGAACTTCCAGATTCTACGTTCGATGCGGTCATCACTTGTGGCATGAGTACGGAAGATTGGGGTAAACACGCCAAACTGAATCCAGCGTAACACGAGGTTAGGATTGTTGACAAGTTCTTCACTTGAATACATGTGACCTCCCAGGTCGTGTCCCCAATAACCGTAACCAACATTAGAAGCCGTTGCTGTGAAGTATGGCTCAAATGCCAAAGCGTCATAACTGATATTGGCATCACCCGAGAAACCTATCTGATAACGATGGCTACCCAAACCTCCCCAACGATGGAAGATGACAGGACGATGGCCGGTACGCTTCGCTGCCTCATTATAGAACACATGGTTGCACCAGAATGTCTCACTCAAAGAGTTGGTATATGGACTCGTAAGATGCTGTTGCCAATCTATCCACCAGAAATCTACGCCTTCTTTTTCATGGTCACGGATGATATTCTTAAAGAAAGACTTTGTAAAATCTGTATAATCAAGACTCCAGTTGATGGTGTTCTTATCATCATTGAGATACTTGCCACCCAATTCGGACTTCATTGCCGCAAAATAAGATGGAGACTCCACCTCATTGATTCCATCGGCAGGATGCAAGTTGAGAGCAGTCTTAAAGTTCTGTTCGTGCATCTCTGAAAGTAATTGGGTAGCATTTGGAATCAAGTTTGTATTCCAAGACCAACCAGTCCAACCTCCACGACCTTCCGAACCACTGTAAGCATTACCATTCCAATGCCAATCCATGTCGAGAATCATCACATCAGTAGGAATCTTGTTCGTCTTCAAGTCCTTCATGATATTGCGATAATCATCTGCCGAATAAGAGGCATACTTGCTATACCAATATCCAAACACATAGTCTGGAGGCAAAGGTATGTCACCTGCTATCTTTGTAAAGTCGGCTATTGCCTTCTTGTAATTGTGACCATAACCCAAGAAATAGGTGTCCATTGCATGATTGTCTGCACGGTCAGCCCACCAACTATATCCAACTTCCGTACTTGGCACCAATGCGTATGAACGTCCACCATCTGCACGAGAGGAACTCCAAGAGTCGTCTATCACTGCCCAACCAGAACGTGACACAAGACCGTTTTCCATCTCTGAACGCTTGCTATCGCCCATCAGTCCATCCAAAGTACGGCAGGTTCCCTTCAGGTTCAATGGGTCTGGCTTACCTGGATACCATACGGACTGAACACCATCACCGTTGACTGCAATGGTAAGGTTCGTGGAAGAAGCTGGTATTGTACGAGGGTCTGTACCCTTGCGATACTTCAACTTCAAGTTGGATGTTGTTATATATAAATAGGTATCATCTTCAGTTTTTGTAAATTGAGGAACATCCAAATTACGATTGACAACCGTAAATGTTGCTTGATCCTCAAACGTACCCTTTGCACTATACTCAATGCGTATCATCTCAGGAGTAAGCACGGTGAAACGAGCATTGCCACATTTCACGATAGCATTGGTTGCAGCCACAGGATTGTTGCTTACAACACCTTGCGCTGTTACCGTAAGAAATGCAGCACAAGCAATGAAAGCGAAAGATAATAATCTCTTCATGTTCAAATTGTTCATTAATTGTTAGTTATGTTATTTTAAATTCCAAATACAGCCTTGTCGGCGTTGTTGGTTGCAAAGATAGGGCTTTTTTAAATAGGTTATAACACCGTACACCAAAAATACAAATATGTACAAACAACACTTGTGCTGAATATCAAATACTTATGATATTCAGCACAAGAGAAAAATACAAACCCTATCCAAAGGGTATTTCGCATATATTAAAGAGATTTTAATCTATTTTAGCTACTCTTTCTTCAAAATCCTCAGGATAAAGAGAGCGTAAACGGATGCGAGAACGATAAGAATATACCGTCTGCTTGGAACATCTCAAGAAAGCAGCAATCTTCTCATTCTCCACAATACCCAAACGCAACAAGGCATAGATGCGTAACTCTGTGTTAAGTCGGCCGACCTTCTTGGGTTGAATATTCTCGTCTTCCTTCATCAAACCATTGAAGGACACAACAAACTCTGGAAAGATTCGGAGGAAGATACGGTCGAAGTCCTCAAAGAACTCTTCGATTTCATCCTCCACGATGGCACTTGACTTCAAACGTCTATAGAGTTCCTGCAGTCCACCATTGGCAGCCAATTTATTGAGTGAACGTCGATAAGCATCCAACTTATCTATATAAGCCGAACACTTGTTCATAAACTCCATGATATAGATATTCTTAATCTTATTACTCTCGAAGAGCGACCTATTGGTCTCTTGCAGAGCCGTATTGGCTTCGTTCAGTTTGTCATTGGTAGAAGTCAATTGTGTATTGAGAGAATTCAACTTCTGGTTCATCTCATTCAAACTCTTGTTTGACTCTTCCAAGGCACGGCGAGCATGGGCGATTCGATGCAACTGCTTACGAGTATAAATCATCAAAGCCCCCACCAACAGCAAGAGGAAGCTCACGATAATCAATCCTAAGGTGATATGTGCTCGCTCGGACTTGCGCATGGCATCATACGCATTATCTATAATAGGCAAAGCATCAGAAACCTCAATAATACGTAGTCTCGCATTACAAAAGGTAGCATCCTCCATCGACTTTCTCATATACAAGTAAGCACGAGTTACATCCCCCTCCTCATATAATAAGGTGGCAAGACGACGAAGCGACACATACTCCTTGATACTATTTTTCAAATCAGACATGGCTGAAATGATGAGATACTGCTTTTCCTTATCCTTGTCATTTATCTGGCGATAAATATCAGAGATAGAATAAGCCACATATCCCATCTCTCGGTCATCCACCGTCAACTTTTTGTAAGAAGCAAGGAGAATATGCAACGCATCTGTATATTTCTGATTCGTTATCAAGAACTCAGCCTTGTCCCAATCGGTGTTCAAGACATTTAAGTTCTTGAGCGAATCTCGGTAAAGCAAACGCCTCCGCTCATAGTATTCACGCTGGATAGAGGTTATCGCTGTTTGACGAAGTGCATCGTAAAGTTCGCCATACAAACCATAATAGTATTGGCGCATATCATTGGACATCAAACTGACATCCAATGCCGAAAGTATTCTGTTCGCCTCCAAATAGTTGCCACTCTTGGTAAAGATACCCGCAATATCCAACTCAGAATAGACACTGTCCTCATAAACATTCAATTTCTTTGCCAAACTAAGTTTTCGTTCCGCATACACGTATGCAGAATCCAACTTAAAAGGCTTGTATTTAGCGAAGATGTCACGAGACACCGCCAATCTTTCCTCATCATTATTCGCTCTACGAAGCTTTTGCTTCAACACGTCAATCCTCTGCTCGTACTTATGAGTATAAACGCTACTGTTCTTGATAACCACATCAAGTTCCTCAAGTGTGTACACTTTGCAATACGGGGGTGTGGCAAGGGCAAAAGTATCCATGCACAGAGCTATCACCGTCAACAATAAATGCTTTATCACGATATTATTTATTATTTTGTAATGATTAAAAAATAACATGGTGCATTTTGTATTACTTTTATGAAGTGATACATGACTAAATGATAGTACTTTGAGTACCCCATTCATTTCATATTTACTATAGTTTTCCTTTGCCATAATTTAATATTTCCTTATTTCCGCAACACTATAATTTAATGTTTTTTATAAGCAGAGGGTGTGTCATAAGTCCATGATGCACCCTTTTTCTCTTTTTCACCATCAAGTATCAATTGAAAGCCTTTCAACCATACAGGTTGCCAGATTTACTATTTCCGTTTTTGCTGTTCTCTTATTATCCTAACCGTCAAATCGGCAAACTTTTTTATTGCTGCCTGAACCTGTCCTCGTCCGAAAGCCCAGAAGATGAGGGCGGCAGAGGCTGGTGCAGCATGTGTTCCTACATACTGGCGCATTTTAAGAACCGTGCAGTTTTCAATACCAAGTTCTTTCATGGCAGCGAATACTTGAGCTGCTGGTACTTCAAAATCAGCCTTAGTGCGCTGATCTCTAAGTACCAATGCGGTCTTGTTTACCTTAACTACCTTGTATTCCTTATTGGCGTTACTGCGATATGTCTTGATAGTCTTAATCTTTTGAATAAAGTTATCGAATGTCAATATATTAATATCTTCCGTCATAACTAATGGGGTTTAAATGTTGTGGTGATAAGCAAATCATTCCACCTTTTTGTTATAATTCTCCTCTATTATGGTGCAAAAGTAAGTTTTTTCCGTGAAAAAACCAAGAAAAAATGCATTTTTCTAGAGCATGTACAATATATTCTTTTATCAGGTATCTATTTACATCTTTTTAATTGCCAAAAACTTGCATGATTCAAAAATTAGCCGTATCTTTCCTCTATAAAACGAAAATGATTTCCCTCGCACAAGGTAACTAAAACAAGGGAGTTTGCCTTTTCTTCGTAAATAAAGGCGCATGTCTCCCTTGCACTTGCTTATATAGCAAATGCGATTATCAGTATACTTTCCTCTTCGAGTTTTACTCATACTGACTTCCATAGCCTCCCATGACATTAAGTTAATTTGCAAACGAGGTCTAAACCCATCACAAAGATAATAGCTTTATCATGGAAGGTATATCATGGTCATCCGTTGTTGGCGGATTCTTCACGATCTGGTTTGAAGTCAACATAGTCTGTCTTGTCATGTAAGACATGCCATACGGCGACAAGTAACTTTCTCGCCACAGCAACAATCACCTTCATTTTGTTCTTTCTTCTCACAATTGTTTGGTGATACGAGAATCTACTGAAGAAACAGTCTTTCTGACGACTGGCAGCCCAGGCACATTGAATGATGGTGTTGCGGAGGTAGACATTGCCATGGGTAATTTTACGAGATTTGATTTTCTTGTTGGACTCGTCATTTCTTGGTCTCAGTCCACTCCAGGAAGCAAGGTGGTTTGCCGTTTCGAACTTACTCATATCCGTTCCGATCTCTGCGATCAATGATGTTGCGGCACGTTCCTTGATTCCTGGAATTTTCTGCAAGCGTTCGAGTTCCTCTGGAAAATGCTTCTCGCATATCTCCAACATTCTCTGCTGACATTCGTTTCTGTGGCTCTCGGCGATGCCAATCTCCTCATGGAGTTGGCGCAGTACATCTATTTCTGCCTGGGAGACAACGCCTGTCAATGAGGCTAATATCGTCTCCGCACCATGACGATTGACAATGCGACCATGAACAAGCTTCATCAGCTCGTTTGGATTTGTGACACCTTCCGAGAGCCTGCGCACGACATCGCGGTAACTCTTACACTCGATGTTGGATACATAATTGCTCAAGCGGATATTGCAACGTTGGAGTACGCCGTCCACCTTGGAAACCTTACGGACAATCTCAGCATTGAGGTCAAAGATTCGGCGATCGTACTGGCGAAGCTGTTGAATAATCTCTGGAGGAACGAAACTTCCCCTAACCAATTCCTTCAATGTACATTCTGCTATCCACTGGGCATCCTTGATATCACTCTTATGACCTGGAAGTTGCTTGATGAAATAAGGATTTACCAGACGCAGAGTAAAATGAGGAGAAAGCACACGCCATATTGGTATCCAATAGATACTGGTACTCTCCATACAAACCTCAAAAACATGATGCTTTTGGAGCAATTTCCGCATTTCTTCCAGCTGAAATGTTAAAACACCGAAAACTTGCTCAAATAATTCACCATCACTGTGCAAAATACAAAGAAAAATACTATCTTTGTGCACGTCAAGACCACATACTGCTTTCATAAGCCTACATTTTTGAAGTTTAAAAAATCAGTTAACGAACACTGCTTCAAAGATAATAAATATTTTTGTGACTCAGAGCACGTTAGTAGGATTTTTTGCAGTTGTGGTCTTGATTTCTCGAAAAACAAGGCTAATTTCGCACAATTCGAGGGAAATCATTGAAGTTTTTTATTATACTGGCTTATAATTCAGAAATTTTATCTAAATTTGCGGCTAAAGATAGGAATAGGAGAAAAGATTATGGCAAACAATGAATGCAGAAAGCTGCCGGTAGGCATACAGTCTTTCAATAAAATCAGAGAAGAAGGTTATCTCTATGTAGATAAGAGTGACATCATCTGGAAATTGGCGAACAACGGCAAACAATATAATTACTTGAGCCGTCCTCGTCGATTCGGAAAATCTGTGCTTGTTGATACACTCCAGGCTTACTTCGAAGGAAGAAATGAGCTCTTCGAAGGACTGAAAATCATGGAATTGGAGAAGGAATGGAAACAGTACCCGGTTATTCGATTCGACATGAGCCGAGGGGGAGCGACTGCAAATGAAGTTAAGGCATACCTGGATCGAACTTTTGATGTTTATGAGCAATTATATGGCATCCATATCAAACCTACAGATTCACTAGGAAACCGCTTCGACCTCATCATTAAAACCGCCTATGAGCAAACAGGGCTCAAGGTTGCCATTCTTATCGATGAGTACGACTCTCCTCTCCAGCACTCGTGGAAAACTCCCGAGCATGAGGGTTGCACAGAAGTATATAGAAGCGTGTTTTCCATCTTGAAAGCTGATGATGCGTACCAACGTTTCGTCTTCATTACGGGTATCACCAAGTTTACGCAGATTTCTCTTTTCTCAGTTCTCAACAACCTGACCAATATCAGTTTCCTTCCTGAATATGCTGCTATCTGCGGTATTACAGAAGGAGAAATCGGGGAGAACTTCAAGCCGGAACTGGAAAGAATGGCTGAAGTGAACGAGTGGACCTTGCAGCAAACTCATGATAACCTGAAGGATTACTACGATGGATACCATTTCAGTCGCAGAAACATGGTGGACATCTACAATCCTTTCAGTCTCCTTAATGCACTCGACGCACAAGACTTGAGCTGTTTCTGGGTTTCATCAGGAGCAACATCCATGCTACCTAAGTTTGTGGACAACATGGAACTGCGCTTACGGAATTTCGAAAATTGTCCGATTTTACGCAAGACTCTTGAGAGTTCTGATGTCATAAATGGTGGTGCCGAACTCTTTCTTTATCAGACGGGTTACCTTACCATCAAGTCGAGCGATGAATTTGGCTATTTCTTAGGTTTTCCAAACCAAGAAGTGAAACAGGCTCTTTACGAGGTTGTACTGCCAAGCCTGACCATGAAATCAGAAAGCGATATTATCAGTCTGCAAGGCAGTCTGTTCCGCCAATTGGGTACCGGGCAAATCGCAGATGCCATGAAAACACTGAAAGCATTGGTTGCCGATGTGCCTTACAGCAACAAGAAACTTGCCTCGATGGATATGGAAGAGCGCTACCGCCTCATCATCAGTACCATTCTGAATGCCATCGGTCTGAAAGTGGAGGTAGAGCATATGCTTGCAACAGGAAGGATCGACCTCATCGCCCAAACTTCACGCTACATCTACGTGATAGAACTGAAACTGAAAAATAATGGTGGTAAAAAGGCTGCCATTCAGCAGATACTGGATAACAAATACCTGGAGCCTTTCCAAGCAGACAAGCGAAAGGTGATAGGCCTCGGCATTGAGCTGGACGAGGAAGGCAAAGGGCTATTGGATTGGGGAATTACTGAAGAATAAAAACATAGAAGAAGAGGGCGTGCAAAGACTATATCTTGCACACCCTCTTCTTTTTTCCGATTCCTACAATATCTCCAACTGATCCTTTACCGCCTTATAGCAGCGGCGGGAAACCGTGATTTCCTCATGGTCGAAAGGAGGAGAAAAGATGCAGCGGAGCGTATAATTCTCGATGCAGAGAAGATAATCGAGATTGATGATGCAATCCTGACGAACCTGAGCCAGAGAAGGCGACATGGAAAGGATGGTCTTTGCCGTGGCCTGCCTCTTCAATTTATAAACCTGCCCATTCGACAACTTCAACTGCCAAAGATGAGTAGCCTCATCAAAAGTGCAACTGAACACATCATCGGGCTTCAACATCAATAAACCCGAAATGGTCTGAATGGCAAGACGCTTGGCTGCTGTTCCCAGCATCCCATTCATTCCCGAAAAATCCTGAGCCTTCTGAGAAGCCAAGACTGATTCAGAAGAACAGGAAGAGGACTCTGGAACGGAAGAAGCATCTTCATCCACATCATCTCCATCTTTCATTTTCTGCCGGATTCGGTCTACCACCAGTTCAAACTCATCCTGCTGATAAGGTTTCAACAGGAAATCGAAGGCAGAGGCTCTGAGCGCATCAATCATATACTTATCGAAGGCGCTGTAAAATACTACGATAAGTTCCATCGGAATTTCATCTCTCAGAGATTGCAACACCTCAAAACCCGTCTGTCCAGGCATTTCAACATCGATGAACAGCACATCGGGCTGTATGCTCATCACCAGATTCTTTGCCGATACCGCCGAAGAGGATGTGGCAATCACCTCAAAATCTTCCAGAGTTGCCAAATCATCCTGCAACCTGTGGATGCTCTGTGGTTCATCGTCCACAATCACAACCTTAATTCTATCTTGCATGTTATTTCTTTTTAAATTCTTATGAAAAGTTTCTTACTTAAAGACATTATAATCGTAATTACATGGAACTCCGATACTTACACATATTCCTCTATTCCTGGTACCACCCTCCTCTTCTGATGCTCCTCTGTTGCTCTGCATCTTGAAAAACATCTTGCGTTCGTTGCTTGCATTAAGCATTTCGATGGTACTGTTCAGAATTCTCAATCCAGTTCCCGTACTGGCAGCACAATTTTTCTTTTTCTTGCCAACGGTACCCGAAACTCCACATCCGTTGTCTGTAACATCTATGCGGAGCATATCGTCCTCAACCCAGATGTTTACATCCAGCAAAGGCTTATCTTCCGTCTCTTTCATTTCCACAAAAGCATATTTCAAAGCATTCTCTACAGGAATCTGGATAATCATAGACGGCAGCATGAGCTTCATATCCACATCCTTGGCAACATGGAACTGAGGCATCGGAAGGAACGGATTAGTTTCATGGCGAAGAGTAGAATAGCTCGTCACCATCTGCAGTTCCTCTTCCAAACTTACCGCCATCTTATCGCAAGAAAGCAAGTAGGCACGCAGTACCTGTATCAGGAGCTGAAGCGGTTTGACATTAACCCCCTTCGGAAGATTAGATACGAAGATATTGAGCACATTAAATACAAAATGAGGCGAGAAACGATTGCGCACATTCTCCATCTTCAGAGCCATCATCCGGTTCATCTCCTTATGATGCTGATGCTTGCTGCGCATCCATTTGTAACGGATGAAAGCGATGAGAGCCAACACGCTCATTACCAGCAAGCCGATAATCAGGAGCAGGATGACTCTAAAGGATCTTACCTCTGCTTGCGTGGTGCTAAGGGATAAATCACGGCGAACGATGGCCGTATCCTGCTTGAATCTCAATTCATTCTCCTGAACATTCGAAACCATCGTAGCGTTACGGAGCGAATCGTCGTACTGATTCATCAGTTTCTGATATTGCAGAGCCTTGGCATATTGTCCCTTTCGTTCACAAAGAGCCGCCAGTCCCTTATGATAAAGGTAAAGATAATTAGGCGACATCTTGGAGAGATCGTATGGCTTGTTCAAAATCTCAGTAGCCTTCGCCAGACTATCCTGCTTCAGAGCCAGAGATGCATTCAACCCATCCACATAGAATTGCACATCGCTCTGCATGGAGGGCTGGGCAAAGAAGAATTTCGTGGTAAGAGTCAGATATTTCTGTGCAGAATCCAACCGGTTGAGTTCCAGATAAGTCTGTCCGAGATTAGCATCAACAATAGCCGTCGCCAGGGGCTGTTCCATCTGCCGTGTAGCCTTTTGAGCCTTCAGGAAGCATTTCAGAGCCTCAGCCGGTTTTTCCTGACTGCTGTACACATTTCCCCAACTGTTGTAAAAGAAATAAACATCTTTCGGATTCTTTGGCGGATACAGGCGTTCAGCCTTCTGGAAATAATGATGCGCCAGCTGATAGTTCTGCAAATCATTATAAACCTGTCCCAGTCCTGAGAGAATACTGTTCTGGGCTTCATGCTGATTCAGAGAATCTGCAAGGAAATAGGCACGGCGATACCAGGAAGAAGCATCCGCCAGCTTACCCATCTGTCTGGACGCATCGGCAATATTGATACATACATCAATCGCCTTGCCGCAACTGTCAAGGTTCATGATTTCATGATAAGCTTTCTCATAATAAATTAAAGCCTCCTTCCTCTTGCCGGAAACCAGCAAAAGTATGCCTTGCAGATTATCAGCATAAGAAAGAATTCTGTTGTCAGGAGTTTGTTTGCAATAAGCGTTAACCGAATCTATCAACGACTGGCATTGGGCATCAGCCCCCTTCATATAATAACATTTAGCTATTAATAATTTTTTCCATTGATCGCTTTTATCGGGATTACCTTCACATTTGAAATTTCTTATCAGCATGATCATCGAATCAGGATGACTCTGCATGAGAGATTGGTGACCGGACACAAATTCATCGATATCTTTATGCCACGACTCATCACCCTTCTGCCGATGAGAACAAGCGGCAAACAGCAGCATCAGAACGAATAGCCACAGAAGGCACAGTCCGTTCTTAATCTGCATCGTCATTATCTTTCTATATACACTTACCATGATAGACTATTTAAATGAATTTATGTTTCAGTTGCGAAAGTACAACAAAAAATCCAAATAAACAAAAAAATAACTGAAAAACTCATGTTTTTGCAAAAATATGAACTAAAACGCGTTTAAATATGTATCTTTGTAGCATGGAAATGCATTTATTTAAAAATATAGAACAAAATAATATACCTGAAAGGATGAACAATCCATTCAGCTACGAACCTCATCCGCTCTGCATCGAAGCATGCAGAGAGTTGCAGGATGAACTCTCACAGCGAAACGACTGGCGGGAGGAAATAGACCGTGGAAAGATGTTCGGCGTACTTATCGTAGAAGCCGACAACAGTAAGATTGGCTATCTGAGAGCTTATAGCGGACAGATTAGCGGCAGAAGCGACTGGGAAGGTTTTGTGCCAGCCGTTTTCGATTATCTTCAACCCGACGGATATTTCAAGGTACATGAGGCTGAGATTTCGGAAATGAACCAGCAAATCAGACAGTTTGAAGCCAACGAAACCCTGATAAAGGCGAAAAGCCTGATTGATGATTTGCAGCAAAAGCGCCAGGAAGTTATCACAAACTATCAGACAAAGATAAAAGAAGCAAAGGAAAAGCGAGATGCAAGGCGCCAGGAAGCCCTTTCGGCAGGAACACCCCTGAGCGAGGAAGAGGAGAAAGCGATGATAAAAGAGAGCCAGTTTATGAAGGCAGAACTGAAGAGGCTGAAAAAGTCGATAAACGAAAAGACGACGTACGAAACGCTATATGAAAACTACGAAAAGGATTTGAAAAGTGCGAAACTGCTCCGCAAACAGTTATCTGAAGAACTTCAGCAATGGCTGTTTTCGAAATTCCAGATGCTGAATGCGGAAGGAGAAAGCAAGGACCTGCTGGAGATTTTCAAGAACGAGGCGGTTAAGATTCCACCTGCCGGAAGTGGAGAATGCTGCGAGCCGAAACTCCTGCAATACGCTTACCAGCATGGCTACAAGCCTCTGCAGATGGCGATGTTCTGGTGGGGAGAGAGTCCGAAAGAAGAAATCAGACATCATCTTCAGTTTTATCCTGCCTGCAACGGAAAATGCAAACCGATACTACATTGGATGCTGCCTAAAACAGTCTTTGAAACCCAACAGACAGAAACTACTATATATAATAAGGTGGAAACGCTCTACGAAGACCGTGAACTGGCAGTCATCTATAAGCCCGAAGGTTTACTCTCGGTTCCGGGGAAAGATGCAGCCCAGCCTTCCGTCTACGCTCTGATGCGCAGGAAATATCCCGAAGCTACCGGTCCGCTCATCGTCCACCGTCTGGACATGGCAACAAGCGGACTGATGATTATTGCCAAGACCGAGTTTGCCTATCATCGCCTGCAGAAGGAATTTCTGAATCATCGGGTTCAGAAGAAATACGTAGCCATCGTTTGCGGAAAAGACAAGGAATCGTGCAACCGGATTCTGAAAGAAGCAGAAAGCGGAAGAGGTTACATCTCGCTCCCCCTGATAGCAGATTTTCTAGACCGTCCACGACAGATGGTAAACCGCGAACAGGGCAAGGAAGCCATTACAGAATACGAGGTTCTAGAGCGTATTGACGATACCCATCTTCGCCTGGCGCTCTATCCTAAAACGGGCAGAACGCACCAGCTGAGAGTGCATTGTGCTCATCAGGAAGGTCTGAATGCCCCCATCATCGGCGATCCGCTC
The DNA here is from genome assembly GCF_949820605.1 of Segatella copri. Classification (NCBI taxonomy): domain Bacteria; kingdom Pseudomonadati; phylum Bacteroidota; class Bacteroidia; order Bacteroidales; family Prevotellaceae; genus Segatella; species Segatella copri. Next base: position 3,280,066 of record NZ_CATKVU010000006.1, on the reverse strand, counting down.
TACGGCAACGAGCCGGCAACAAGACTGCATCTTCATGCAGAGGAAATCACATTTGAGCACCCGATGACGGGAAAGAAGATGAATATAACAAGAAAGGCTGATTTCTAACCGAAACCAGCCTTTCTTCATATCTGCGGATGACAGATTCCGCAGAAACAGATGAAAACATCGTAACATCAGACAAAGAACATCACGATAACCTGAGCTATCACCACTCTGATAAACATGCCGAGCGGATAAACCGTAGCATAACTGATACTTGGCGTATCGCCATCCAGCGTCTCGTTGGCGTAAGTAAGCGCCATCGGATTCGCCATACTTCCACAGAGGATTCCGCAGATACTGCCGAAGTCATACTTCTTGGTCTTCAGGATGATGAGACCTACGATAACCACAGGCACAACCGTGATAAGGAAACCGATGCCTACCCACATCAAACCTTCCGGACGGACTACCGTCTCGAAGAACTGTCCACCAGCCGCCAATCCCAGGCAACCGAGATAGAGGGCAAGACCCAGTTCTCGCAGCATCAGACCCGCACTTCGCGTCATGTAAGAGATGAAATGCACACGAGGCCCCAGCGCACCAATCAGAATACCCATTACGATAGGACCACCGGCAATACCCAGACGCACAGAAGCCGTCATTCCAGGAATATCCAGAGGAATGGTTCCTACGGCAAGACCGAGAATGATTCCGAGGAAGATAGCGCCGAGGTTCGGCTCGTTCAGGGTTTTTACGGTATTACCCAGAAACTGTTCTACATGGTCGATACTCGTAGGGTCGCCAACTACCGTCAGTCGGTCGCCGTACTGCAGACGGAGGTCATCTGTAGCAAGCAGACGGATATCACCACGAAGCACTCGGCTCACATTCACGCCATAGGAATTTCGCATCTGCAAACTGCCCAGACGCTTGCCGTTCAGTCCTGGACGGGTAACAACGATAATGCGGCTTTCTACCTTCGCATCAATCGCATTCCAGTCTACCTTATCATTATTCCACTCCTTATCCACCTTCTTTCCGAAGAGAATCTGCATCGCCGAGACCTCTTCCTTATTGGTAACCACGAGCACATTATCATTCGTATGAAGAACCGTATCAGCCTGAGGAACTATCACCTGTTCGCCTCTCCACACACGGGAGATGATGAACTTGCGATGCGTCATCATCGTAATCTCTGCTATGGTATTGCCGTTCAGGGCAGGATTCACGATTACATATTGTCCGATAGACGTATGGTCGTCATCATCATTATTGCGAATCTCCAGATCTTCCGGTTTCACAAAGAGTTTGCGCAAGAGCATCATCGCCAGGATAACGCCCACAACACCCAAAGGATAAGTAACCGCACAGCCCAGAGCCGCACCTTCGCTAGGCAAGCCCAACTGCTGCAACGCCTGCTGGGCAGCACCAAGGGCAGGCGTATTGGTTGTGGCGCCACACAGGATGCCCATCATATCAGGCAGACTGATTGGCAAAATCCAGCACAAGCCGAGCGAGAACAAAGTTCCCACCAGGATGACAGCCAGACTCCAGAGATTGAGCGAAATGCCTTCGTGACGCATCGAACCGAAGAAGTTAGGACCCACATAAAGACCCAGCACATACACAAACATGGTAAGGCCGAAGCTTTCTGCAAACTCCAGCATGTTCTGGTCAATAGAGAGCCCTAGATGTCCCGCTATAATACCCACGAAGAATACGAAGGCTATGCCAAGGGAGATTCCTTTGACATGAATCTTGCCGAGAGCAAGACCCAAAGTACAAATCAAAGACAGGATGACGATGCCTTGCACCGCCGAATGCACGTTGATTAAATTATCAAACCACATGATGTTTCTTTATATCTATTCTAGATAATATTTTAAAAATTGCTTTTTCTCGATGCAAAGGTACATTAAAATGCGAACAAAACAAAATAATTCTCATTTTTTTTTGTATTATTCCCGATTTGCAGTACCTTTGCATCCGCAAAATGTAATAAGAATGAAAGATATTTGTTGTATTGGGCACGTAACAAAGGATAAAATCGTGACCCCGAGCAGTACGGTTTACATGGCTGGCGGCACCTCTTTTTATTTTGCCTACGCCATCAACCAATTGCCAAAGGATGTAAGTTTCTCGCTCATTACGGCGATGGATCCTACCGAGAAGGAACCGGTTGAAAAGATGCTCAAGGCAGGAATAGACGTCACCTTGAACCCATCGCGCAATACGGTTTTCTTCGAGAATATTTATGGCGATAATCCTAACGACCGTAAGCAGCGTGTGCTTGCCAAGGCAGATCCTTTCACCATCCAGCAGCTGGAGCATGTAGAGGCCAAGGTCTTCCACCTGGGCAGTCTGCTGAGTGATGATTTCTCGCCAGAAGTGGTTGCCTTTCTTGCCAAGAAGGGAAAAGTTTCCATCGATGTGCAGGGATATCTGCGCGAGGTGAGAGACGAGAAAGTTTACGCCATCGACTGGAAGGACAAGCTCGATGTGCTCAAGAACACCTATTATCTGAAGGTGAATGAGACCGAAATGGAGACCATTACCGGACTGAAGGCCCCGAAGGAAGCCGCCAAGCTGATTCATGCCTGGGGCGTAGCCGAAGTGATCATCACCCTGGGTAGCGAGGGTTCGCTGGTTTATGTAGATGATACGTTCTACGACATTCCAGCCTATCCTCCTCATGAAGTAGTAGATGCTACCGGATGCGGCGATACCTATTCGGCAGGCTATCTCTACAAGCGCCTGCAGGGAGCCAATCCGGTAGAAGCCGGCAAGTTTGCGGCAGCCATGTGTACCATCAAACTGGAGCACAACGGACCATTCAATCGCAGCATAGAAGATGTAATGAAAATCATCAGATAAAACAGATGAAACAATCATCACTTTTAAGAGAAAGGCAGTTTCCAACAAGCAGGAAACTGCCTTTTTTCTTTGAGTTCACCCTCCGTTTACCCTCTGAAAATATGTTGTTTGGCAACTTTTTCCATATATGGACCATTATGAACTTGCATAATACCACATTTTTTCATACCTTTGCAGAGTAAATGAAACTGACAGTTCCAGATACACCTAGGAAAAGTAATCATATAAAACAAAGAAATCATGAAACAGAAGAAGCATCTAGCAATCGTAGGGAGCATGCTACTCGCGTTAACCGCATGTTCAGGTGGCAGTTCCGAACTGGACCCGACACAAAAGCCTACCCCTGCAGCAAAAGTACCTATCAACATCAGCACTTCGATAAGCCGTGCTACAGATCTGGCTTTCGAAGCGGGCGACCAGATAGGCCTGTTTGTCGTCAGCCATCAAGCCGACGGCTCTGCCGCAACACTCCAAACGACAGGTAACTATATAGACAACACGAAATTCATCTATGATGGAACCTGGAAGGCTGCAACTCCAACCTACTGGAAAGACAACAGCACCCACGCCGATTTCTACATTTATTATCCATATACAGGCTCTATCAGCAACATAGAGGCGATGCCTTGGACTATAAATGCAGACCAGAGTACAACCGAGAACTACAAGGCTAGCGAACTTCTGATAGGCAAGACTACAGATGCGACACCTTCAGAAAGCGCCGTAAAGATAGAAGCCAAGCACGTGTTGAGCCAGATGATTATCAAACTCGTGGCAGGAAACGGATTTACAGAGGCTTCGCTTGCTGCAGCCAAGATTAGCGTAAAGATCAACCGCCTGAAGACACAGGCTACAGCCAATCTTTCTACAGGTGCAGTAACAGCCAAGGGCGATGATACAGACATCATTCCGCTCAAGGAAGAAGGCAACAGCTACAAGGCGCTCATCATTCCGCAAGCCGTAGGCGAAGGAAATCTCATTACCGTAAATGTTGACGGCAGAGATTTCAATCTTCCTAAGTCATCCAAGTTTTCCGCTTTCGAGGCTGGCAGGATGCATAAGTTTACCGTTACGCTCAGCAAGACCAGCAACGGCGTGAATGTAAACATCAGCAAGTGGGAAGACGACGGTATCGACTATGGTGGTACAGCCGAATAAAAAAGTACAGACGATTTTCTATCCTAGAAATAATACGAGATGAACTTTCTTCTAGAGAAAAGTCATCTCCCCAAAACGAATTATTTATGAAAAGAGTAAAACATACCTTATTATATCTGCTTGCGGCAGGAGCCATACTTCTGACAGGCTGTAGCGATGACTTCTTCGGCGACAAGACCGAGCAGCACGACAGCAACCGCATCCAACTCTCGGGCGATATCGACCAGCTTGCCGTAACCCGCGTCAACGACAACGGTTTTTGCAACGGCGACGTGATGGGCGTTTACATCGTAGATTACGAGGGTAACAAGCCTGGAACCCTGAAGGTAAATGGCAATCGTGGCGATAATGTGCGCCACACTTTCGATGAGCCTAACTATAAGTGGAACTCCGCTTATGACCTTTTCTGGAAAGACAAGCATACACATATTGATGTGTATGGTTACTATCCGTTTGCCAACCCTGAGAGCATAGAGGATTATCAGTTTGAAGTACAGAAAGACCAGAGCAAGGCTACCGAGAATGGCGAAATGGGTGGCTACGAAGCGAGCGATTTTCTCTGGGGCAAGGTGTCGGATGTGGCTCCTACCACCAGCGTAATCCGTTTGCCTATGGCACATCGCATGTCTAATGCCCGTGTTACCCTGATTCAGGGTTCCGGTTTTGCCGAGGGCGAATGGGCGAATCTGGAAAAGATTGTCCTGACAGCCAACGTAGCCCGCAAGGCAAGCATCAACCTTTCTACTGGCGAAATCAAGACTGCAGGTGCTGTAGAGAACAACATGACCATCCCATCTCGTACTAACGACGAGTGGCGCACCATCGTGGTTCCTCAAACCGTGGCAGCCGGCACAACCCTCTTCAGCATCACCATCGGCGGCGTACCTTATAAGTTCACTAAGAACGAGGCTCTTACCTATGTGGCAGGCAAGATGATGAACTTCGGTATCAAAGTAGATAAGCAGATCGGAAGCGGCGCTTACAAGCTGACTTTGGTAAGCGAAAGCATTACTCCTTGGGAGAATGATCTGGTAAGTCATGATGCTACGGCGAAGGAGTATATTGTCATCAACTCTACTCCTGGAGGTTTGAAGAAAGCCATTACTGCGGCTAATAAGGACTATACTCAGGTTCGAAATCTCAAGATTACAGGACAGATTGATGCTCGTGACTTTTACTTTATGAGAGACTCGATGACACGTTTGTCAGCATTGAATTTGAAAGAAGTACGTATCAAAGCATGGGGTAGAGCTGAAACGACAAATAACATTAATGAAAACGACCAAATTCCTGGCAGTTCTTTCTATTGGAACTCATCCATTTCAGGAAGTCAATCTTTAACACGTTTGGTCTTACCTGACACATTAAAGTCTATTGGTCCAAATGCTTTTTATGGTTGTAAATACCTTTCCGGATCTTTGATTATTCCAGAAGGTGTTGTTGACATTCAAAGAGGAGCATTCAATGGTTGCACAGGTCTCAACGGAACACTTTCACTTCCATCTACTCTTCGCAAATTAGGAAATGAAGGAGAAGACGATAATCAAGATGAAGGAACAGATTACTATGGAGGTGTCTTCCAAGGTTGCAAGAACCTAACTGGAAACCTTATTTTGCCAGATAATCTTGAGATGATTAGAGGTTATTGTTTCTCTGGATGTAGTGGATTATATGGAGAACTAAGATTACCAGCAAAGCTTAAAAGAATGGGAGTATGTGCATTTAGCTATTGTTCTGGATTCACAGGTTCATTATCAATACCACAAGGTATTACAGCACTTCCATCTGAAGCATTTCATAACTGTGGTTTTAACGGAACACTAACTTTACATGATGGTATAACAAATATTGCAAACGATGCTTTTGCTAACTGCCATTTCAAAGGCGAATTACACTTGCCAAAAAGTCTAAAAGTCATTTCAGAAAACGCCTTCTGTAACAATGATTTTTCTGGAACGTTAACATTACCATCTACCCTTACCCATATCGGTAGCAATGCTTTTGCCTACAATTGGCGATTGATGGGAATTCTTGACATTCCACAAGAAGTAGAGAGCATTGGAGAAAACGCATTTAGCAATTGCAAAATGCTGGAAGGCATCATCTTTCCAGAATCTATGGAGACCATTCGCCAAGGCGCATTCAATGAATGCTATGGTATAAATTCCATTATATGTAAAGGAACGATGCCTGCCCATATTGAGAGCGGAGCTTTCAATGGCGTAGCCAAGGACAACTTCACCCTTGAAGTTCCAGAATCAGCCATCACTCAGTATCAAGCAGCCAGCGGCTGGAAAGACTTCAAGCGCATCGCAGCTCACCATGAGCTCGTTTGCCGACCATCTGTAGCCTGCGCTTTAAGCACGGAGCATAAGCAGAAACTGGTAATTAACGCAGAAGGCGAATGGGAAGTAGCCAGCAAGCCAGACTGGTGCGAGGTTTCTCCTGCCAGCGGCAACAAGAAAACAGAAGTTACTTTGACTATCAATGGAATGGCTAAGAATGCTGATAGTCGTGATGGAAAGGTGGTATTCCGCCTGAAAGACAAAGACTATACCCACGAATGTAGCGTTACCCAATATGGCTATGAATATGGCGAGGACGAATGGATTACCCTGCAGAAGGCTACCAAGGGCAATAATGGTGGAATCAATATCGTGCTGCTCGGCGACGGCTTTAATGCAAAGGATATTGCCAGCGGCAAATATCTGAAGGATATCAAGCAGGAAGTGGAGTATTTCTTTGGTATTGAACCTTACAAGACTTACCGTGATTACTTCAACGTCTATACCGCCATTCCGCTTTCTACGGAATCGGGCGTGGGAACCGTGAACACCATCCGCTACAACCGATTCAACACCACCTTTACCGGTGGCGTAGGACTGAAGGCTGATTATGACGAAGTATTCGATTATGCTTTGGGCGCTCCAACTGTCAACAAGGGCAATCTGAATCAGACCCTGATCATCATGGTTCCTAATTCTACCGATTACGGTGGCATCTGCCAGATGTGGGAAGATGGTTCGGCTATTGCCTTCTGTCCTCAGAGTACCTATGGTTATCCACTCGATACCCGTGGCGTCATCCAGCATGAGGCAGGCGGACACGGATTCGGAAAGTTGGGCGATGAGTACATTTATCACAACGCCTTCATTGATTTCTGCGATTGTACCTGCTGTGGTCACGTTCTTGAATTCAACGGAGCCAAGTCGCTCGGCTGGTACGACAACCTGGAACTTACCGGCAAGATGCATAGCGTAGGCTGGAGTCATCTGATTTTCGACGACCGATATAGCGACATCGTAGACATTTACGAGGGAGGCTACATGCACAACCGAGGCGTATTCCGTTCGGAGCCGAACTCCTGCATGAACAACGATATTCCTTACTACAGCACCATCAGCCGTGAGAGTATCGTGAAGCGCATCAAGGCTTATGCCGGAGAAACCTACAGTTTCGAAGACTTCGTTAAGAACGACAAGCGGGATGCGGGAATCGTAGAGAGCCGTGCTTTCGGCGGCAATGGCGACCAACGCACATCCGGAACCTACCAGCATGCTCCAGTCTTCCATAAAGGCAGTCCGCTGAAAATGGCAAAGGTTAGAAAGCATCGCTAAGAGCGAGGGCAAGGTAAATCAGAATATGGACCATTAAAACAAGAAAAAAATGAAGAAACATATAATAAGATACGCCAGTTTTGCGTTGGCTATATTAGGAATGGTTTCATGTAGCGAGGAGGTGGAAACAACCTCCCGCTACAAGGATGCCCAATCTACGCCGATGACTTTTGCCGTAAACTATCCCGGCCAGAGCCGTGCCACGGCAACCAGTTTCGAGTCAAACGACAAGATAGGTCTCTACGTGGCAGAAAGCAAGGCTCCACTCGAAATAGGCGGCAATCTCGTGAACAACGAAGCGCTCACCTACGATGGCAGCAAATGGGAAGCCGCCCGCACCCTCTATTGGGACGAAGGCACCTACAACGCCTACGCTTACTACCCATACATACAAGGCGTAAGCAGCACGACAGACCAGCCTTTCAGCGTAGCCCTCGACCAGAGTACCCCGAAGACGGCAACTGCACCCGGCGGTTACGAGGCAAGCGACCTGCTCTTTGCCACCAGCAAGGACATCCAGGCATCCAACTCCCCTATCAGCCTCAACTTCAAGCATATCATGAGCAAGCTCAAGATACGTCTGATCAAGGGCGAAGACTTTGAGGGAGACATGCCTACCCATGCCCAGGTAACCATCCACAGCACGGTACCTACAGCCACCATCGACCTTCAGGCAGGCGTGGCAACCCGTTATGTGAAAGGAACCCAGCAGAGCATCATCGCCCATCAGGAGAGCGACTACATCTACTCGGCAATCATCGTGCCTCAACGCATAGAAAACCGTAGACCACTCATCGAGGTGGTAATGAAAGGTGTAAGTTATCTCTACGAGAGCAGATTCCAGTTTAAACCCGGAACCGAACATCTTGTCAACTTCATTATTTCTGACAACCCAGACCAGGTGAAGATAGAGATAGGCGGCGAGATTCAGAACTGGGGGAAATAAATAAGAAAGCCTTTCTCCCGAAGGGCTATGAATGATAAGAATACAGAGAATTATAAATGAAGAAGACGGTATTGATATTATCCCTTCTAGCACTCCTTCTCGGAGGATGGGTGGCAGCCTTGTGGCTGCTGCCCTCTGCCGTTTATAAAGGCGACTGCCAGGAAATCCGATACGGAGTGAACGAAGGACTGGAACTTGTAGAACAGGACAACGGCGCGAAAGGCAAGCGATACGTGGTAGAAGATGCAGACGGTAACGAGCTGTTTACCATCCCTTTGCGTGGCTGTCTGCTAGACACCCGTTTCCGCAACGGGCAGCTCCGGTTTCGCGAGCAAAACTCTAAGAGAGAGGGATTTATCGACCGCCAGGGTATGGTAGTATTCACAGAAGGCAATAAAAATGCGGTTCCGGAAGCCAACAGGCAGCAGGCGCAGATGCTGATGAACGGAGAGACGGAAGAAGGCACGAAGAGTGCGGCTGATTACCAACCGGAAGAACAGGCAAGCAGGCAAGCGAATGCACCAAAAGCAGGAAAGACCAGCTATCTTTCGCAGGTAAATCTCAAGACGATGGCACAGTCGAATCCTTTCTACAAGGAAGCCTCGAAAATCATGCAGGGTAAACTCACAGAGACCGATGCCAGACGCTGCCATACCATCCTCAACTACTGCGAACATTTCCGCACAGCCTATACCACCAAGGATCTAGATTTCCTGAAACAGGTGTTTAGCGACAAGGCACTCATCATCGTAGGAAACGTGATAAAACCAGTAGCCAACGACAACAAGTGTCAGGCTGAAGCAAAGGTAACCTACGCCATTCACTCGAAGAAAGACTATATTTCAAGACTGGCGAAGGTATTTACAGTCAACCAGAAGATAGACTTGAAATTCTCGGGATTCCGCATCATGCGCCATCCTACGATGGACGGCATTTACGGCGTCACCCTCCGGCAGCAATACAAGAGCGACCGCTACGCAGACGACGGCTATCTCTTTCTGCTCTGGGATTTCCGCAATCCGTCCATGCCACTCATCCACGTGCGCACCTGGCAACCGGCAGGAACCGTACATAGCGGAGACGATGTAATCAGTATACAAGACTTTAATTTAGAATAATATGATGGCAGTTAGGAGTGAGAAGTTAAGAGTTGGGAGTTTCAGACTCACGATACTCTTATTCATATTAAGCCTGTGGTCAGCATCCGTTCAGGCACAAGAGTTTTCGGTAGCAGGTTTCCGCCTGTTGCCCAACGACGTGAGTGCCTTTATTACCCCCGTGCGCGACCTCAACGATGAGCCTTGCGCCCTGGTAAAGGTAGAAGCACCCTCCGACTTTGCCTTCTCCACCCCGCTCGGAATCGTATCGCGAAAAGATAAAGTGGGCGAAATCTGGCTCTATCTTCCTAAAGGCTCCAAACTGCTCACCATCAAGCATCCTGAATGGGGCGTGCTCCGCGATTACCGGTTCAGCAAACCGCTGGAAAGCAGAATGACCTACGAGCTGAAACTGAAACTGCCCAAGCCTACTCCTATCATCCAGGAGAAGCACGACACCATCGTAGAAGTAAAGACGGTAATAGATACGATTGCCATCCCACAAGTACGTAAGAAGATGCCACTCGCCCTCTACACACTCGCCACGCTATCCCTTCATGAAGACGGACCGTCCTATGGTCTCTTCTTCGCCCTGATGCGCCGCCACGGCTTCTTCATCCATGCCAGCAGCAACCTCAAGAGCATAGGCAGCACAGAGGGAACCTGCAACAAAGAAGGTTTCACGCCGGGCAGCAGCATCAAACCTTATTATACAGGCAATACACGCCACCAGAACTACACCTTTACCGCTGGAGCCATCCACCACATCACGCATGGTTTCTGCCTCTTCGAAGGCGTAGGCTACGGCAAAGCCGCTACAGCCTGGCAGCAGACCGAGAGCAGCGGAGGCGGATACCTGCTCAACGAAGACCTTACCCACAAAGGCTTCGCAGCCCAGCTGGGTGTGCTCGCCTCGTTCAACAGAGTGAGCATCGCAGCCTCAGCCATCACCATCGCCGGAAAACAATGGCAGGGCAGCATCGGCATAGGTATTAAAATCGGAAAACAAAAGAAGTAAGAAATGAACATAAAAAGCATATTACGCAGCATCAGATTTCTTGCCCTCCTGATAGGAAACATGATGATGGCAGGTTGCAGCAATAGCGATAAGCCTGCTTATCTGGAGCCGCACCTGATAACCACAGAGGCGACCCACATCACCCGAACAGAGGCTACCCTCAACGGATCAGCTACCATAGAGGGAGAAACAGAAATGCCGAAACTCCTGTTCAGATACGGCACTTCGGAGAGCATGAACCTCAATACTAGCGAGGTTCATGCCCAGGGAGCTGACGTCTCGCTGGTTCTGACGGGACTCAAAGCGGGCACTACCTATTATTATATGCTGCAGGGCAACAACGGGCGAACAACCACAACCAGCAACATGATGAGTTTCACCACCCAGCCCAATATAAGTCCGAAACTATCGTCGGCTACACTCTTGAGTCACGGACCGATGAGCGCATTCGTAAGCTACGAAATAACCGATGATGGTGGCGAACCGATGACCGAAACCGGATGCTACGTTTATCTGACCGGCGAGCCGGAGAACAAGCAGAAATGCATCGTAGAAAACTTTGACGGAAAGAAGGGAAAAATCAAGTTGCGCATCGGAAATCTGGAGCGGAATGCCCACTACGAATTCCAGCCTTTCGCCCGGAATATGGTAGGAGAAACCATAGGAACCGCCATCAAATATGATACGAGCGACGCCATTACGCTAAACGAAACAGGTGAACTGACCCAGCTGATGGGCAATCATCTTTACGAATACACCCAGTTGAGCATAGCCGGAACCCTGAACGGCGAAGACCTCAGCTGTATGAGAATGATGATGGGGCGCGACAACGATAACGCAGTCACCCCCGGCAAGCTATCGGATATAGACCTTACCGACGTTCACCTCGCAGCAGGCGGAATGGTAGGTCCTTATCATCACGAAGCTGCAGAAAACCAGATTGTGCAAGGCACATTTGCCGGTTGCGAGAAGCTCACCCACGTAGTTCTCCCAGCCGATGCAACCACCATCGGGAAAGATGCATTTGCCGATTGTACTTCGCTCCGCGAGATAGAGATTCCTGCCTCAGCAGGCAGCATTCTCCCTTCCAGCGGATGCACGGCGCTCGAAGCCCTTACGGTTTCGCCTGCCAACGCTAACTACAAGAGTCAGGACGGCGTACTGCTGAATGCAGAAGGCGACAAAATCGTCTGGTTTCCGATGGGCAAGAAGGGCAAATACACCCTTCCTTCTGCCTTTACCTCCATTGGCGCCTACGCCTTCAAGGAATGCAGCATCGAGGCGTTTTATCTGTCAGACAACGTCAAAACATTAGGTCAAGGCGCCTTCATGGACAGTCAGATAAAGGAAATACATCTTGGGGCAGGCATCAAGCTGATTCCTACAGGCGTTTTCCAAGGCTGCCGGAAACTCACGAAAGTGTATCTGGGAGCCAACACAGAACAAATCAGCAACTACGCCTTCGACGAAAGTCCGCTTACCGACCTTTATGTTTCAGCTTCCATGATTCCTTACTGCGAAGAAAACGCCTTCGCCAACAAGGTAGAAGGCTTCTTCGCCACCTGCGTGCTCCACGTGCCTGCAGGCATGAAAAAGAGCTATCAGAACCATAAAATATGGGGTAAATTCACCCATATAGTAGAAGAATAAAAATGTTGAAGAATCATATAATTAAAAGATAAATTATGACAACACCCGAAATAGAAGAGCTCAAATCGCTCGTAGAACAGAAATACGGCAAGATTCTTGCCACGACAACCGACTTCGAAGAGTTTTCACTCTATCTGGATAAGAAAACATGTGGAACTATTTCGCCATCCACCCTCAAACGACTCTATGGTTATGTGAGCGACAATCACAAGCCACGCATGGTAACCCTCGATGTGCTTTCCCAATATATCGGTCATCGGAACTACATGGAATTTACCCATTGGCTCAAGACAAGCACCAAGTACAACAGTTCCTTCTTCAAGGCAAACCAGCTGGTAAGTAGTGATTTACAAGAAGGTACTCTTGTTTCTATCGGTTGGAGTCCCAACCGTCTGCTGCAGCTCCGCTATCTGGGCGACAGCACCTATGAAATAGAGAAGTCAGAGAACAGCAAGCTGCAGCCTGGCGACCGCTTCGTAACAGGCTGTTTCATCAAGGAGCAGCCCCTCTTCCTGCCCTACATCGAGCGTGGCGGCGAGCGTACTGCCTCGTTCGTAGCCGGCAGAAACGGCGGACTTACCGTCATCAGCATCAACGAGAAATAAAATAACAGTAATCAAGAAAAAGAGGAATCCGTGAGCATGGAAGAAACTGAAGAAAAGAAGAAGAAAACGACATCGGGATTTACCGAGGATATCAGCAAGGAGATGAGCAATTCAAACCCCTTGCCTGTGGAGGATGCATTCAGCAATCTCCACCAATGCTACGTGTCTATTTCGGGCCATACACGCATCTTTACAGCCACCAAATACGGCAAGCGTTTCATGTTGAAATGTCTCAAGAACGATTTTCTCTACACCCCTATTTACCGCCAGGCACTCGCCAAGGAGTTTGAAATAGGCCAGCAGCTGGAACATCCCAATATCTGCCGTACCATCGACCTGGAAAAGGTTGACAACCTGGGCACGGTAGTGGTGATGGAATATATTGACGGCGATAATCTGGAGCAGCTCATCAAGAAGAATGCCCTCTCGGCAGAACTCGCCCGCAAGATAGCAGGACAGCTGATGGATGCGCTGGAATACATGCACAACAAACAGATGATTCATCGCGATCTGAAGCCTTCCAACATCATGATTACACATAACGGACAGAACGTGAAGCTCATCGATTTCGGTCTCTCGGATAGCGATTCTTTCTGCGTATTGAAATCGCCAGCCGGAACTTCGGGCTATATTGCTCCCGAACAGATGCTACCAGCTGCCAAGGCTGAACCGCGTGCCGATATTTATTCTCTGGGCATGGTTCTGGGCGACATGGCCAAGGCTACGGGCGATAAGGCGCTCAGCAAGATGGCAGAAATCTGTAGCTGCCGCGACCCGCAAAGCCGTCCGCAAAACATCACCCAATTGCGCCAGCGCCTGTCCTGTACGCCCCGTTACCGCCACGCCTTGCTCCTGCTCTGTGCCCTCATCATCGCCCTACTGGCAGCCCTGGCCGGGAGTTATTATCATCTGGAGAAGAATGCCCAAGAACCTGCATCTTCGGCAAGCGACAGCATTCAGCCCAACGACAATAAGGTAATCGACTATCAGCTTTGGGATAAATAAAGCAGGAACTTTAAACATATTTATCTCTTTTTCTTTCCATATTCGGCAGAAATACGCTACTTTTGCACCCTATATGGAACAGATTTCACCAATTCAGGCATTATTGCAGCAACGCACCCTGCTCCAGCTGGAGTATTATACCGAGAAAGAAGCCTTCCGCAAGCTTACCGAACAGATGGGCTTGCAGCGGAAGGTGAAACGAGGTGATGCCTGGTTCCCGCTACAGGTGGGAAAGAGCTTTTATAATTCGCTGAACCAGACAGCCATAGAGGTTTTCCGAACCTCTGACCAGGATATCGAGCACAATTTTGAGTTCGGTCGCCCCGTCATGTTCTTCACTCTTCGTTCTTCACTTAAATATTTCTCCTTTACCGGAACCGTGAGTTATGTGGATGGCGACAGAATGGTGATTACCGTACCCGATTCTGCCCCTCTGCTCGAACTTCAGCAGTCAACCGATCCTATCGGCGTACAGCTATCCTTTGATGAAACCAGCTACAAGCTGATGTTCGAGGCCCTGGACCGCGTGATGAAGGCGAAGAACAACCGTCTGGCTTATCTCCGCGATTTATTCTATTCCCATCAGAAGGCAGGAAGATTTTCCTTCGAACCGATGAAGTTCCCTTGGCTCAATCCTACCCAGGAAAGGGCTGTGAACGAGGTGCTTTGGGCGAAGGATGTGGCCATCGTTCACGGACCTCCGGGAACCGGAAAGACTACAACCCTGGTGGAAGCCATCAACGAAACCCTGATGCGTGAGAGCCAGGTTCTGGTGTGTGCACAGAGCAATATGGCGGTAGACTGGATTTCAGAAAAACTGGTGGATAGAGGCATCAACGTGCTCCGTATCGGAAACCCGACCCGCGTGAACGACAAGATGCTGGGCTTCACCTACGAGCGCCGCTTTGAGAGCCATGCTGATTACCCTCAACTTTGGGCAATCCGCAAGGCAATCAGGGAATTAAGAAAGAACAGGAAGAAGGGTAGCGAAAACTATCATCAGAAGATGGACAGGCTGAAGAGCCGTGCTGCCGAGATAGAACTCCGCATCAATAGCGAACTCTTTGGCGAGGCGCGTGTCATCGCCTGTACCCTCGTAGGCTCAGCCCATCATCTGCTGGAAGGCATGAAGTTCGGTACCCTCTTTATCGACGAGGCTGCGCAGGCTTTGGAAGCTGCCTGCTGGATTCCGATGAAGAGAGCCAGCCGGGTGATTCTGGCAGGCGACCATTGTCAGTTGCCGCCTACCGTAAAGAGTATTGCGGCATTAAGAGCCGGACTGGGCAAGACCCTGATGGAGCGCATCGCCGAAAACAAGCCGGAAGTAGTAACCCTGCTGAAGATTCAGTACCGCATGAACGATGAAATCATGCGATTCTCCAGCGACTGGTTCTACGGGGGCAAGGTGGAGAGTGCGCCACAGATCAAATACCGGAGCGTATTGGATTATGACCATCCGATAACATGGAT
This sequence comes from Segatella copri, assembly GCF_949820605.1. NCBI lineage: Bacteria > Pseudomonadati > Bacteroidota > Bacteroidia > Bacteroidales > Prevotellaceae > Segatella > Segatella copri. The sequence goes on along the minus strand of NZ_CATKVU010000006.1, from coordinate 3,264,641 downwards.
TGATACTTCAAACGAGGAGAATCAGATAACCATAGAGGGGGAAGATGCTCCCGAGGATTCTGCATCTGCCTCATCTGCAGCTTCTGCAGCCAATCAGAATTCAGATTTGAACTTCAAGGAGCAGTTTGTGGGCGAGAGTTTCGGACGCATCAACAAGGCAGAAGCCGAGCTTACCCTGCTTACCCTGGCGGAATACTTCACCAAGATAGGCAAGCAGCGCGTTTTGGAGGAAAGAATCGATGTAGGCATCATTTCGCCTTACCGTGCCCAGGTACAATATCTCAAGAAACTCATCAAGAAGTATGAGTTCTTCAAGCCTTACCGCCGCCTGATCAGCGTGAATACGGTAGATGGTTTCCAGGGGCAGGAAAGAGACGTGATCCTCATCTCCCTGGTACGTTCCAACGACGAGGGACAGATTGGATTCCTGAAAGACCTCCGCCGCATGAACGTGGCGATGACGAGAGCCCGAATGAAACTCATCATCCTGGGCAACAAGGACACGATGACGAAACATCCTTTCTACAAGAAACTGTGGGAGTATGTGGAGGCTATCAACAACAACGAATAAAATAAAGACTATTTTATGCTACAACGAGACTACATACAGCGATTGATTCGCGAGTTTATGGCGGCACTCGAAAGAATGCTCGAAAAGAAAGAGGTGGAGGTGAGACGTGAGAAGATTAAGGAACTCTACAATCAATACGTAGGTTCTTACGCCTTCTACAGCATCGCCACCATTGAGGACGTGATGAAGGCGATGGCAGGAATAGAGGACGAGGAGAAGCGACTCTCCAAGATGGACATGCTTGCCGAACTCTATTATCACGAGGCAGATATGGTGGGACAGCCCGCAAGAGACGAACTCCTGAACAAGGCGTTCATGCTCTTCGATTATGTGGAAACCCACGGAGATACCTTCTCCATCGAACGCCGCAACAAAATGGCACAAATCAAACAGAAGATTGGAGATGCACTCAAATAAAGAGTGCATCCTCCTTATATTTTTAGGATAACAAAAACTAATCATAAAGTTCAATGGTCAAAGCTCAAAGTTCAAAGTCAACAAACGACATGACTATAGGCTCGCCTTTGCGAGCCATCATCAAATTTGCGATTCCACTAATCCTGGGTTACATCCTTCAACAGATGTATCTCATTATCGATGCCGCCATCGTGGGAAGATGGATTGGCGTAGGAGCACTTGCGGCTGTTGGCGCATCCAGCTCCATCATGTTCCTCATCATGGGCTTCTGCAACGGCTCCTGTGCCGGTTTTGCCATCCCTGTCGCCCAGGCTTTCGGCGCCAAGGATTATGCCAAGATGCGGGCTTACGTAAGCAACAGCATCCGCATCGCCGTGGTGTTTGCCGTGGTCATCACCTTTCTTTCCTGCATCTTCTGCGGAAAGATTCTACATCTGGTGAATACGCCAAAGGAGGTGTTCGATGACGCCTACATCTTCCTGATGCTGCAGTTTGCGGCGATTCCTTTCACTATCGCCTACAATCTGCTCTCCGGTCAGATCCGTGCTCTGGGCAACTCGAAACAGCCTTTCTATTTTCTCATCACAGCTTCCGTTATCAACATTATTCTAGATGGCATTCTGATTCTCGGTATGGGACTAGGCGTAGAGGGAGCAGGTATTGCCACCTGGCTTTCTCAGGGAATTTCCGTGCTGCTCTGTATCTGGTTTATCAAGAAGAAGATGCAGATTCTGATTCCGAAGGGTGAGGAAAGGAAATTTGATAATAAAAAGGTAAGCATTCTGCTGAACAACGGCGTTCCAATGGGGCTGCAGTTCTCTATTACCGCTATCGGCCTCATCATGCTCCAGAGTGCCAACAACGCCCTGGGAACGGTTTATGTGGCTGCATTTACTGCCTCTATGCGCATCAAATATCTCTTTACCTGCGTATTCGAGAACATCGGAGTGGCGATGGCTACCTATTGCGGTCAGAACCTGGGAGCCCAGAAGCTGGATAGAATCGGTCAGGGCGTAAGGGCTGCCATCAGGATGATGCTGGTTTATTTCGTCTTCACCTTCCTGCTCATCTATCCGTTTGCCGACGAGATGATGATGCTCTTCGTGGATAAGGGCGAGGCAGAAGTGGTGACTTATGCTGCCCAGTTTATGCGCATAGCCAACTATTTCTATCCTTGTCTGGGCTTGCTCACCATCCTGCGCTACAGCATCCAGGGGTTGGGTTACAGCAATCTCTCGATGCTGAGTGGCGTAATGGAAATGATAGCGAGATGCGGCGTGAGTCTCTGGCTGGTGCCTGCCCTGGCATGGACGGGTGTCTGCTTCGGCGATCCTGTAGCGTGGGTCATGGCAGATCTCTTCCTCATTCCCGCCTTCCTGTGGCTTTATAAGCATCTGAAGAAGGAGCAAGTCCGATAGGGTAATTTTGACGTTTTCCTCAAATCCGCAACCTATAGGGTTTAGTGGGATTTTGCTTGCAAAGCGACAAAATTCATTTTATTGTACATATTTCTTGCACAACAGAAATGTCGCAGACACAAAATCCCCTTACCCCATAAAGCGACTTGAGGTAATACGCTGGTTTAACCAGAAAAGCATGGTCTTTAACCAAAGTCTGTCTTGAACAGGTTGGCATAAGCATTGTTGTCTGAGTAAATGTTCAATACATGCCTACGTGATGTCTTAATCCATTTCGCAGGAACAGAGATGAACTTGAAAACAAAGGTCTTGATTCTGCTGGTGGCACGCAATCCAAATTCATGGGTTTTCAATCTCTGCATAATAGCTTTGTAGAAGTTTCTGATGAGAGCTGTCATAAGCAGGAATACAGTATTCTGTGCCATGAACGATTTTGGCAATCGATTCCAGCCAAAGCCATTGTTCATGTCATCGAAGATGCGTTCCTTGCCACCACGAAGATTGTAGAATTCCACGATGTCTCTTGCACTCGACTTGTAATCGTTAGTCAGTATACATCTGTAGGTATATTCGCCTTCCCAAATGTCAAGGTCTCCATCTATTCGCCTTTGTCTCTGTATGACAAGACGATACGGTTTTCCTTTCCATTTCTCAACAAGGATAGAATTCAACTCAAACTCAATACCGTTGATTTCAACAGTTTTCCATCCAGTTAAGGCAAACATGGAATCGTAGAAAGAAGAGCATCTGTTGGCACGAATATAAAAATGCCTGCAATGAGCCTCTACCATATCTACGATTTCCTCCGAACATGAGCCGCAATCCATGCGGGCACGAGAAATATATATTTCCGAAGCCTCCAATCGCTTGAAGATTCTTTCCAAAGTTTCTTTTTGGTTGAAGCGTACGTTTGTGTTGCCGTCTCTATTTTCAATACCAACAATCATGTCGTTAATGACAGCTACGCCTGGACTATAGCCCAAGAACTTCTTGTAGGTTGGTTTTGCATCATACTTCTCTGTTTCAATGAACTGATGGTCAAAGTCAAAATCATACTCTTGACCGGATTTCAATTGACCAGTAGCAAGCAGGGCATTGACCAGTAAGCAGTTCATCTTGTCTGCAGTATTGAAATCATAGGATTTGCCAGAAGCAGACTTATAGGTGATGCTCTTAAAAGTCAGTTCTTCGATAGCACGTAATATGGTGTCTGCGCTGCAAGTGCGAAGAGTTGGATGAAGAGACAAATGTTTCATCAGGTGAGTTGTAACATCCTCAATACATGAGCCACCACAAAGATATACGCACATCAGAGAGCGTAGAATCTCGCTATATTGATAACCAAACATAGTGCATCTCAATCCCAAGGTGGAATCTATGGTTTGAGCTAAAAGAGCATCAAATTGCTCCATAATCGAAAAAATTCCCCCAAAAGGAGTGAGTTTCTCAGATTTTATTTGTATCTTTGCCATGTCATATTAGAGTTTTGCTTGTCTTCTTTTCGCAACACTAAGGTAAGTGAAAATTCTGACATGGCAAAATCCTGGGTAACTTTTTGTTGCACAGGCACTTATAAATAATGTTAAATATAGTGTTGCGGAATTAAGGGTTTTAAAAATTTGCATTAAAAATATTCTGCTAAGGGTTAGGAAAATGAAAATTCGATTGTAATATAGGCAAAAGAAAAGAAAATAAAGTAATGCAAATAAACAAAGAAACGATAGAACAGCTCTTCCGGCAGCATTATCTGAGGATGTACCAATTGGCCAGGGTACTTCTGAAGGACGATGCAGCCAGCAAGGATGTGGTGAGCGAAGTCTTTGCCGATGTGCTCGACGGAAAGACCCAACTGGGTCTTGATAACGAGACAATAGCCAGCGATTCGCCCCTGCCTTCCACTAACGCCGGGAGCTATCTTCTGGTGTGTGTGCGCCATAAATGCCTCAACCTGTTGAGCCGACAGAAGATGAAAGACCGGGTTCATCATCTTCTGAAAGCCGATACTTCGCCTTCGATAGCTCCCCTGGAAGCGACGATTGCCGAAATAGACAAGGAGACCGAAAAGTACGAGGCAATTCAGGCTTATATGGATACTGAACTCACGCCACAAACCCGCAAGGTACTCAATCTCCGTTTTCGGCAGAAACTGAAATATCGGGAGATTGCTACGGAATTGGGCATCAGCGAAGTGGCAGTTTATAAGCATCTGGCGCAAGGCATCAGAAAATTAAAGCAAAAGTTTAACCCTTAGCAGATTTATTATGGACAAGTTTGAAAAAATACTGGATATCATCGACCATCAGGAGAAGTATTCTGATGAGGAGATTCGTGAAATATTGCAGGATGAGGAATGCCGAAAACTCTATCAGACGATGGTGGAAGTGGATTCTGCACTTGAAAGCCCCTCTCCTATTATTAATGTAGATGAGGAATGGGAGAAATTCAGCCAGGAGCATCAACTTCAGGAAAAAGCAACTCATCCTATAACTTCCTGGCGCAAGCTGGCTGCATCCATCGCCGGCTTTGTCTTGATTTCGGGTATTGCCTTTGCCGCAATCCATACTTACATCAAACGCAGCCAGGAACCAACCCAGGTAACGGCTGATACTCATCCGGAAGTCATAAAATCAGATTCCGCAAAGCAGGTAGCAGCAAAGGATTCCCTGACTCATCCGAAACCAGAAAAGCCAGCCATTCACAAGACTTTCGAGAATGTGGCTTTCGAGCAGATGATTTCAGAGATTGCTTCTTATTATGATTTACAAGTGAAGTTTGAGAATAACGAGGACAAGACCCTCCGCCTCTATTACGAATGGAACAGTCATTCGAGCATCGAGAACATCGTAAAAGAACTGAACCAATTCGAGAATGTAAACATCGAATTGCAACAAAACGAGCTGATTGTGAAATAACAAATAAAAAGCAACATCATTATGAGAAGATTTTCAGCCATCATATTCCTGCTGTGCACGTTCGCCCTGGCGATGAGCGCACAGTACATCCAGCGCAACTATCACGACCGCAGCATGTCGGACGTCCTCATCGACCTCGACAAGGCTTCCAAGCGCTATAAAATCAGCTTCATCTACAACGAACTGGAAGACTTCACAGTTACCCAGAACGTGAAGACAGCCAATATTCCCGATGCCATCCGCAAGGTAATTGGTTTCTATCCGATGCAGATGACCGTGGGCGACAGCCTCATCACCGTGGAGTGCATACGCAAGAGCGAGCGCAAGCTGATAGGCAGACTGATAGACAATCACAATCTTCCTGTAGAATTCGCCAACATCCAGCTGCTCAACCCGAAGGATTCCTCCTTTCTCTGTGGAGGCGTGAGCAACGCCAATGGCGATTTCGTCATCCCCTGCCAACAGAAGCAGGCCCTTATGAAGGTTTCGTTCGTAGGCTACAAGACGATTTGCAAGCTGGTACCTATTGCCCGCATCGGAAATGTGAGGATGCAGGCGAATGCCTATCAACTGGGCAAGGTGGAAGTAAAGGGCAAGCTGCGTATCGACCACGGCGACCATGCCTCTTATACATTCTCTGACGAACAGATCAGGAACTCACGCCATTCACAGGATCTCCTGGGAACACTCCCGGGAATCTATACCGATCCGATGACCGGCAAGACATCCAGTATGACCGGCAAATCCATCAAGATTCTCATCAACAACGTGCCGATGACGAGCGAGAACGACTTGAAGGCTATTGCCGCCAACAAAATAAAGAAGGTGGAATACTACGAAGATCCTCCTATCAGATACGGCGATGTGGGCATCTTGATGAATATCATTACCAAGCCGCTTGATACGGGTTATACTACCGGTTTTGATGTGTCCAGTGCCTTGACCACAGGGTTTAGCGATGACAATGTGTATTTCAAGTACAATAAGGGCAATCATCAGTTTTCCTTCGATTACAGCATCAACGTGAGAAACTATCGTGACTGGATAGAAGACAACCAGTATTCCTTTACGCTTGACAACCAACAGGCTGTCTATGATTACCATCTGCACAAACGTTTTGGCTATACCGACAACAAGTTCAACCTGAAGTATGCTTACAGCAAGCCAGATGACGTAACCTTCCAGGTCACCTTTTCGCCAGAATTGTCACATAAGTTCAACCGGGGAAATAGCGAGGTTGCAACGCAAGGAAACGAGGCTTGGAAGGATGGATTCGGAAACACAAAGGATATTGTAGATTACGTGAAGCCAGCAGTAGATCTCTATCTCAGCAAGCAGTTTGCCCATAAGCAGACACTCGATGTGGACTTGCTCGGCTCTTACTTCAACACCAGGCAGCAAATGCTCAACCGGCAATGGACTTCCGACAAGGATAGTATCTTGACTGATGATGACATGCACTCCAGAAGTCACATCTACTCCCTGATAGGAGAAGCAGATTATACCAAAGAATGGGAGCAGGGAGAGCTGTCGGCAGGAGTTTATACCTGGAATAAGTGGAGCGACTATAATGTGCGCAATATCCTTTCCGGCTATGAACCATCCAAGTATTCTTCATGCATCAAGATCAATACGGTTTATGCCCAATACCAGAACCATATCGGCAAGTTTACCTATCGCATAGGCGTAAAGAGCACGTGGAGAACCCAGAGCTATCAGGATTTCACCTATAACAACAACTATATTCTTCCGTTGCTGTATTTATCTTATAAGCTAAAGAACGGTTCGTTGCAGCTGCTATCATCCAGCGGCATCAATTACCCCGCCATCTCAACATTGAGCGAGAACATGACGATTGTCATCCCTGGACTGATGAAGCAGGGCAACCCGAATGTAAAGGCTACGATGGAATGGGGACCGATATTCAGATACACCTATAATGATGCGATGCTCTACTTGCAAGTAGCACTTTATGGAATCTATAATGACAAGGTAATTACACCTTATTATTATTGGACCACGGTGAACGACAAGCGCAGCATAGTTTCTACCTATGAAAACGGCAGTTTCTATTGGCGTTATGGCACAGGCTATTATCTTCAGTTCAAGCCGTTCAAGAACGAGGTTTTTAAACTGATGGTGGGTGGAGGTTTTGAACGGGAGGTAATCAGCAATTCCTATGGTCGCCATTGCTACTGGTGGAGTCCTTTCAAATATGGCATCAACTTCCGGAAGGGAAACTGGGGAGCATCTTACCAGGGAAATATTCCTTCGAAGATGGCAGTCTTGGACTATCGCAAGGCGGATGAGCCTAAGAGCGAATTCTCTGCTTTTTATCAGAAGGGAGCCTGGCGTTTCTCGCTCTATGGCATGTGGATGTTTGCTCCTGCCAAGTACGAGAGCCTGTCGTTCGACAATCCGATTATGAACCAGACGGAACAGCACATCATCAAGGATAATCGCCGCATGCTGATGCTGGGTGTCAGCTACAACTTCTTCTCCGGAAAGAAGAAGAACATCCGGAAGAACATCAACAACTACGATGCTGATGCTGGCGCATTCAAGTAATTTCTGTATTACATTTTATCGTCTATAGACGATGAAAACGGCGACTTGTAGTTATAAAAAATAACCTGCTAAGGGTTAGGAAAATGAAAATTCGATTGTAATATAGGCAAAAGAAAAGAAATAAAGTAATGCAAATAAACAAAGAAACGATAGAACAGCTCTTCCGGCAGCATTATCTAAGGATGTACCAATTGGCCAGGGTACTTCTGAAGGATGATGCAGCCAGCAAGGATGTGGTGAGCGAAGTCTTTGCCGATGTGCTCGACGGAAAGATTCAACTGGGTCTTGATAACGAGACTATAACCAGCGATTCGCCCCTGCCTTCCACTAACGCCGGGAGCTATCTTCTGGTGTGTGTGCGCCATAAATGCCTCAACCTGTTGAGCCGACAGAAGATGAAAGACCGGGTTCATCACCTCCTGAAAGCCGATACTTCGCCTTCGATAGTTCCCCTGGAAGCGACAATTACCGAAATAGACAGGGAAACCGACAAATACGAAGCAATTCTGGCTTATATGGATACTGAACTCACGCCACAAACCCGCAAGGTACTCGATCTCCGTTTTCGGCAGAAACTGAAATATCGGGAGATTGCTACGGAATTGGGCATCAGCGAAGTGGCAGTTTATAAGCATCTGGCGCAAGGCATCAGAAAATTAAAGCAAAAGTTTAACCCTTAGCAGATTTATTATGGACAAGTTTGAAAAAATACTGGATATCATCGACCATCAGGAGAAGTATTCTGATGAGGAGATTCGTGAAATATTGCAGGATGAGGAATGCCGAAAACTCTATCAGACGATGGTGGAAGTGGATTCTGCACTTGAAAGCCCCTCTCCTATTATTAATGTAGATGAGGAATGGGAGAAATTCAGCCAGGAGCATCAACTTCAGGAAAAAGCAACTCATCCTATAACTTCCTGGCGCAAGCTGGCTGCATCCATCGCCGGCTTTGTCTTGATTTCGGGTATTGCCTTTGCCGCAATCCATACTTACATCAAGCGCAGCCAGGAACCTACCCAGGTAACGGCTGATACTCATCCGGAAGTCATAAAATCAGATTCCGCAAAGCAGGTAGCAGGAAAGGATTCCCTGACTCATCCGAAACCAGAAAAGCCAGCCATTCACAAGACTTTCGAGAATGTGGCTTTCGAGAAGATGCTTTCTGAAATTGCTTCTTATTATGATTTACAAGTGAAGTTTGAGAATAACGAGGACAAGACCCTCCGCCTCTATTACGAATGGAACAGTCATTCGAGCATCGAGAACATCGTAAAAGAACTGAACCAATTCGAGAATGTAAACATCGAATTGCAACAAAACGAGCTGATTGTAAAATAACAAATAAAAAGCGACATCATTATGAGAAGATTTTCAGCCATCATATTCCTGCTGTGCACGTTCGCCCTGGCGATGAGCGCACAGCACATCCAGCGCAACTATCACGACCGCAGCATGTCGGACGTCCTCATCGACCTCGACAAGGCTTCCAAGCGCTACAAAATCAGTTTCATCTACAACGAACTGGAGGACTTCACAGTTACCCAGAACGTGAAGACAGCCAATATTCCCGATGCCATCCGCAAGGTAATCGGTTTCTATCCGATGCAGATGACCGTGGGCGACAGCCTCATCACGGTAGAATGCATACGCAAGAGCGAGCGCAAGCTGATAGGCAGACTGATAGACAATCACAATCTTCCTGTAGAATTCGCCAATATCCAGCTGCTCAACCCGAAGGATTCCTCCTTTCTCTGTGGAGGCGTGAGCAACGCCAATGGCGATTTCGTCATCCCCTGCCAGCAGAAGCAGGTCCTCATGAAGGTTTCTTTCGTGGGCTACAAGACGATTTGCAAGCTGGTACCTATTGCCCGCATCGGAAATGTGAGGATGCAGGCAAATTCATACCTGTTGAAAGGTGTGACCGTTGAAGCCGCAAGGGTTGTAGAAAAAGTAGATAGACAAATCATCTTCCCTACAAAAGAGCAGGTGAAAACGGCTTCCAATGGTTATGATCTGTTGGACAACTTGTCTTTGCCTACCATTATCGTAAATCGAGCAGAACGCAAAGTTCTGTCATTAAAGGGCGGAGATGTGCAAATACGCATCAACGATGTCAAGGCTAGCATGCAAGATGTATTGGCTTTGCAGCCGGATGAAGTTACAAAGGTGGAATTCATCAATGTTCCAGGACTCAAATATGGAGACAGCAATCTGGATGCAGTCATCAACTACCAGGTCCGCCGACGCTATGCCGGTTATGTGGGTGGAGTTTCTACGATGCAAGGCACCAAGGCAGGTTTCAATAATAGCGACGGTTATTTCAAATACAATGTGAAGAAATCGGAATTCAGCATCAACTACAGTTTCTCCTATCGCTCGGTAGAGGAACGAAGCTATGAGAGTCTCGGTACTTATCATCTGCCCACAGGAGAAACTCTACATCGCAATTATTTAGGTTATGATTCTCCGTTCCTATACACCACCAATAATGTACAGTTGGGTTATAATCTTAGTGAGCCAGACAAATATACATTGAATGTACGGTTGAATTTCTACAATCACAACAGTCCTGTGAGAGGCATGAACCAGCTTTATCAGGAAAGCGGCAAGGCAAACCAATATCTGCAAAACAACAGAAAAATGCTGGAGCAGATTCCATCTCTGGACATTTATTATTCGCTCAACATGCCCCATGACCAGAACCTGGCTCTGAACCTGGTGGGTACTTACATCGGCACAGATTACCAATATCGTATGAGGGAATATACGTTCAACAAATCGCCGGATGAATCTGTAAAGAACGCTCCGCTGACCGATTACAGTTATGATGCAACTGGTAGAAAGCGCTCTCTTATTGGTGAAGGAACATACAGCAAGAACTGGAAACAGATGGCTTTATCGGTAGGTGGACAATATAATATCAGCCACACAGATAACATCTATGTGGGAAGCAGTAATGCTGATACGGAATTGAAGTACAGCAATCTCTATCTTTTCACCCAGCTACAGGGACAGCAGAAGTGGTTCAGTTATCAGGTGGGAGTTGGCGCAACCAGGTCTTCCATCCATCAGGGGGAGAACGGATACAGCAAATGGCTGTTTCGACCACAGGTAACTTTACAGGCAAAGGCTAGCGACCGTCTGAGTTTTAAATGGAGCAGCAAAATCACATCAGACATCCCAAGCCTTTCCGACTTGAGCGAGTTGCGCCAATATTCCAACAGCTTTGAGGCGCGTGACGGCAATAGCGGTCTGAAGCCATTTACCGGCTACAACAATACCTTGTCGGCTTCCTGGAACATTCCGCTGATGTCTGTGTACCTGGAGGGAAACTGGACGTATTACGACAAGCCTATAGCTACTTCTATCTTGCCCGAAAAGCGGGAGGATGGCTCTTATCTCTTTGTGAGCAAACCGGAGAATCAGAAGAGTCATGATTACAAACACCTGCTGTTGACTCCTGAAGTTCACCTCATCAAGGATCATCTGGATTTGAACCTTATGTGCGAGTATCAGAATGTCAAGACAAAGGGTTTGGATTATTCCCACGAGTTCAATTACTTCAGTTATGGAGCAGAAATTCGGTACATGACAGGCAATTGGAACATTGGCTATGGTGCCTATAAGGTGGAAAAGAGTTTTTGGGGAGAAAAGACAAACGGCGGAGAGCCAACCTCCAATCTTGCCGTAACCTACAGCTATAAGAACTGGCAGTTTGGTGTTCTCGGATTATTCGTATTCTATCCTCATGGCTGCGTGTATAAGGATGAACTTTTCAACAAGTATGTGCAGCAGAAGAACAAGGTACGCCTTGCTGACCAGGGCAACATGCTTGTCTTTACTGTCAGCTTCAACTTCAGCCATGGCCGCAGATACCATACAGGCAGCCGTAAGCTGAACAATAGCGATAGAGATAATGGTATCAGATAGAATTATTATATTTTCCTGAAATCACAAATAAGCAAAAGGCTGAACTTCCTAACCCGAAGTTCAGCCTTTTTGCATGTCATCAGTAATCCAAATACACATTTTATCGTTTATAGACGATAAAAATGTATCAATTCTATCGTTTATAGATGACAAGCATCATTTTTAGGGCAATTTTGCGCTGGGACGATTACCCTTCTAAGAGAAGAAAATAATATTTCTAGTTAGGAAAATAAAAATCTCTAACTGGGAAAATATTTAGGATGAAAATGACTCAAAACAGACAGCTGAGACTCACTTTCCGGTTTTTCCGGCTCTAAATCGGGCAATAGTCTCAGTTATCCCGTTTTTACTTGCATTTTTTAGGAGAACATGATTTTGTATTTCAGCAAGGTCTAAATCTACTTTAAAGCAAAAAACAAAGCAATTTTGAGGGTTTGGGAGACCTAAAAAGAATGCTTTTGTAAAATCTTTCGAATAATCTATAGGGCTGAGACCGAAAATGGGAAACCGCGAAACCTTCATAAGTCGTTGCTTTCTAGGGAATTAGATTATCGCCTCTTTTCCTTTTACTTGCTTCCATAGTCTCAGTCTCAGAGTCTCAGTTGTTTTTCAAGCACCCCTCTTCTTCTTATATACTTATATATTATATATATATTAATATATAATTAATTAATAATCAATAAGTTATAAAGATAAAAAAGGGAGAGCGGAAGAATGGTACCCCCTTTATTTATAACTGAGACTCTGAGACTGAGACTCTCTGCTCATCCCGAACAAAAAAGCAGAAGTCTGCCAGCATCCCTGCCAGCAGACTCCTTTTCCATAAACCGAACCTAAATTTTACACTTTCTTTTTCTAGGAAATGCAATTACAATGTAAACCTAAATATAACCTATTACCTTGATGAAACTTCTAATACACTTTTCTCTATTATAACGCTTTGCAAATGAATACCTTCTTAAGACTATTCAGCAACAGCCTGCTGCTCTACAGCCTTGTCCGCAACAGTCTGCTCTGTAGACTCCTGCTTGGCAGAATCCTCAACGCTAGCCTGAGAACTGATAGCTGTGCCTTCTACTGTTGAATCGGCTGGAGCTACTGTATCAACTGGAGCTACTTCAGAATTACCCATCATTTTGCTAGAAGCAAAAACATTACTTACTGAAACCATTACCATAGCTGCGATAGCTGCAAAAACGAACTTCTTCATAATCTTATCTTTTAAACTGTTATTACTAATATTGTTATTTACTTTCGTTGTGGATTCATTATCGAACCCGCTATTCATTATCACAAGATGCGTGCCAGAAATGAGCAAATCGACTATTTCTGCTGATTATCAGCCACTTATCATTTTCGTATCAAAAACAGAGAGTGGGGATAATGGGGAATGAATGGGGAAAAAATCCACAAAAAAATGGGGATTCCGTTCCAGATAACTTCCATTTTCCCCAAGAAACAGTTTTGTTTCACCCCGAATTCCGGATTTCTTTATTGCTTCAGATTCATTCCCAGCCATACAAGAGAGCATGGTTACCCCAACAGAAAGCACAAAAGCTAGAAAAATGAAACAGATATAGCCCTCAAAAACGCTCCTTTTTGGAAGATACATTCCTTTTTCAAGTTATACGGAAGATTGATGATTGCGTTAACCACTTGACAATAAGCCTTTTAGAAGAAAGCAGATTAGAAAATCTTCCAGATTCCAAATCTTCCAATTATTTTTTCTGCATATCCCTCCTACCTCTATTTTTATATATATTTATATATATAATTAATTAATAATCAATAAGTTATATAACATAAAGAAGTAAAGAAGAAGGACAAACTAAAGATGCATACCCTCTTAAAATTAATTGGAAGAACTGGAATCTGGAAGATTCAGCAGGTTAACTGGAACGCTAGAATTTTATTAACTATCTGATAATGAGACTTCTAGAAGAAAAGAAAGCGTTCCCGTTCCAGGAAAATCCCTTTTCTCTAGAAGGCAAGACCTATCCATTTGCTTTTCCACTTAAATACTCTCTTCGATTATGCATGTAACTGAAACCACAAGGATTAGATAAAAAACAGATAAATTTCCTTTTCAAAAGGAAATAATTGCCAATTTCTTTCCTTTTTAGAAGGAAAGTTTGTATCTTTGCAACCGAGTGTAGGTATCTACATATTAACAACAGAGCCCACTTTAAAATATTTCTGTATAGACAAGCAAATTATTTGAAATATCATCATAGACTGTAGATAAATGCAGAGGATGACGCATAAGAGAATCAGAATTTCCTGGCTGCTGCTATTGGTTTACCTGCCGATGCTGCTTGCCATTACGTTTCACCATCATGGTGAAGCGCAGGGAACTCATACTGATTTCTATTGTGCCGATTGTGCCCATCATGTTCATCACGACGGGCATCTGATAGCCCTGCAGCATACCATGCACGACTGTGTGCTTTGCCAATTGCAAAGCACTCCTTATCTGGCTCCATCCCTCGTGGTTTGGGTTGCCATCGCCGTGCTCCATCTCTCCCCTCGCCGTGCCTTCTGTTCTCCTTGCTTGTGCAGGGCGAAGGGGACAAAATCTACCCGTGCTCCACCTTATTCTTTGTTTTTATAAATAATTGAATATTAACAGAATAAGGTAATAAATAACATAATGAGAACAATATTGAAAGCAATATTGCTGATGAGTCTGTACTCATCGGCAACAGCCCCTGCTATGGCTATAAACAGAGCAAATCATGATAAGAAGGACGCAAACATTCATGAAGAAGAGACAAACGATTCTACCAGACACCAGCCGCTGACGGAATCGAGCGTGAAACTGAACGAAGTGGTGGTAACAGGCTTGACGGGCAGCCAAAAACTGAAGCAATCGCCTGCGCCAGTCTCCTTCGTTTCTGCCAAACAGCTCGAAATGCAACCTTCTACCAACATCATCGACGCCATCGCCCACCAGCCAGGCGTTTCGCAGATTACCACGGGAAGCGGAATTTCAAAGCCCGTGATTCGTGGCCTGGGCTATAACCGCGTGGTAGTGGTAAACGATGGAGTCAGACAGGAAGGACAGCAATGGGGCGATGAGCACGGAATAGAAATCGACCCCGCTTCGGTTCATTCTGTAGAGATTCTGAAAGGCCCGGCAAGTCTCATGTATGGATCAGATGCGATGGCTGGCGTCCTTATCTTCCATTCCGCTCCTACCCTTGCAAAGGGCGACATGAGAGCAAATTTCTCAACGGGTTATCAAACCAACAACGGACTTTTTGATTATTCGTTCAACTTTGCCGGCAACCAGGGCGGATTTGTATGGAACACCCGCTACAGCGGAAAGATGGCGCATGCCTACAAGAATAAATACGATGGTTATGTATTCGGTTCATCACTCAGAGAGCAGGCATTCTCGCAGCTTCTAGGCTGGAACTACCGCCAGGGGCATTCGCATCTCACACTCGATTATTATCATCTCACTCCAGGCATCGTAGAGGGAGAAAGAGATGAGAAAACGGGCGAACTGGAAATTCCGGAAGGCTACGATGCCAAGAGTTACGGCAAGCCGATGCCTTATCAGCAGATTCATCATTACAAGGCTGTACTTGATAATTCCTGGTTCCTGGGCGACGGCAATCTGAAGTTCCTCCTGGGTTATCAGCAGAACCGCCGTCAGGAGTTTGAGGAGGAAGAGAATCCGAAGGAATGCGGACTCGATTTCATGCTCCATACCATGAATTACGACCTGCATTATCTCTCGCCGGAAATGAATGGATGGAAGTTCTCTACGGGCATCAACGGCATGTGGCAGCAGTCGATTAATAAAGGTTCTGAATTTCTGATTCCAGCCTATCATCTCTTCGATTATGGTGTATTTGCCACGGTGAGCAAGGAGATAGGCAAACTGAACCTGAGCGGCGGCATCAGATACGATCATCGCCATCTGCACAGCGAGGCTTTGAGAGAAGAGGATGATGCAGAATCGCATCGTTCTGAATCGAATGATTCATTCCGCTTTCAAGCCTTTAAGCGCAACTTTGAGGGAGTGACTGGAAGCATCGGATTGGCTTATGAAATCCTGCCCGATTTCAATCTGAAGCTGAACCTGGCAAGAGGATTCCGTGCTCCAAACATCAGCGAATTATCATCGAATGGTGTGCACGAAGGAACACAGCGATACGAATTGGGAAATACCGGTCTGAAGCCTGAGAACAGCTGGCAATTCGACCTTGGTCTGGATTATTCTTCGCCTATCATTTCGGCAGAGCTCTCGCTGTTTGCCAATCGCATCAACCATTACATCTATAGCGAGAAGTTGGCAGATGAGAAGAATCAGCCTGTCCTCATCGACGACACGCCAGCCTATCAGTTTACTTCGGGCGACGCCCGCATTCTGGGTGGTGAGGCGAGCATCGACATCCACCCTGTGGAGCATCTGCATATCGGCAACACCTTCTCGTATGTCAACTCGGTTCAGTTGCATCAGCCATCCGAATCAAAGTATCTGCCATTCACCCCAGCCCCTCGCTGGGTTTCGGATGTAAGGTATGAGTTTGTCTGCGACGGCAAGACTTTCGACCATCTTTTCGTAAAGCTACAGATGGATTGCAATCTCCGCCAGAACCATTATTTCGCAGCCAACGATACGGAGACCGCTACGCCATCGTATACCTTATTAAATATGTATGCCGGTACCGACGTGAAGCTCCATGGCAAGCGCCTTCTCTCGCTCTATCTTTCGGGCGAGAACCTTACCAACCGTGCTTACCAGAACCACCTGAGCCGTCTGAAGTATCTTGACGTAAACCAGGTTACAGGCAGAAGAGGCGTTTACAATATGGGCCGCAACTTCAGCATAAAGATAGTGGTTCCGATAGAGCTGTAACTCCCCTTTTGGAATAAGTAATTCCCCTTTTAGGATAAGCAATTCCTCATCAGGAATCAGAATTTTGAATAAACAAGTGCCGATAAGGATGCCAAAAGCTGCCGGAAAAGCAACTTTTGGTACCATTATCGGCATTTTTTCGTCTAATTATTAGACAAACATTACCACTTTTCCATGATATTTCGTAACTTTGCACCATGATTAAGAAACAAGGAACGATATTGATTGTTGATGACAACCGCAACATTCTTACTACGGTAAGGATGCTGCTGGAACCCATATTCGATGACATCATCACCATCGCCAACCCTAACTCCATCCCAGCCAAACTGAGAGAGGAGCATCCCGACGTGGTGCTGCTCGACATGAACTTCTCCAGCGGAATCAATTCGGGAAACGAGGGACTGTACTGGCTCAGGGAAATCAAGAGCCTCAGCCCGAAAACCGAGGTGGTACTCTTTACCGCCTATGCCGACATCCAACTTGCCGTAACAGGCATCAAGGAAGGTGCCGCCGACTTCATCGTGAAACCTTTTGAAAACGAGAAGATGATACGTACGCTGGTAGAGGCTAGGGATAAGAATAGGGCTGTGGATAACGTTATCAACAGGAAAGGTGGAAAACCTGGTGGAAAAGATGCGCAAAGCGCTATGTATTGGGGAGATAGCGAAGTTATGAACAATTTGAGAAGTATTGTGGAAAAGGTTGCTACAACCGATGCAAACATCCTCATTACGGGCGAAAACGGAACGGGTAAAGAGGTGTTAGCCAACGAGATACATCGTTTATCCACAAGATGTGGAAAGAAAATGCTGCCTGTGGATATGGGAGCCATCACGGAAACCCTTTTCGAGAGCGAACTCTTCGGTCATGTGAAGGGTGCTTTTACCGATGCCAAGGTGGATAAACCGGGCAAGTTTGAGCTTGCCGACGGCAGTACCATCTTCCTGGATGAGATAGGAAACTTATCCTACAGTCTTCAGGCAAAACTCCTTACCGCCCTGCAACGCAGAAGCATCGTAAGAGTGGGCGGAAGTAAGCAGATTCCCATCAACGTACGACTGGTTTGCGCCACCAACCGCAACCTGCAGCAGATGGTAAACGATGGCGAATTCAGAGAGGATCTGCTCTATCGCATCAATACCATCCATCTGGAATTGCCTGCCCTGAGACAGAGAAAATCAGACATCGTTCCATTGGCAGAAAGATTCCTCCATCAATATGGCGATTTATATAATAAGGTGAATCTCCGTCTTTCGGAAGAAGCTGAGAAAAAACTTACCAGTTTGCCTTGGTACGGCAACATCCGTGAACTTCAGCACGCCATCGAGAAAGCCGTGATTCTGTCTGATGGCGGAATGATTTCTGCCGAAGATATTGACGGCGGAAACCAGCAGAAAAGAGAGAAACCCCTGGAAGAGGTTCAGACGCTCGACGAGATGGAGAGCCGAATGATAGAGAAAACCATCAGGGAATGTGAAGGAAACCTGTCGGTGGTAGCTGCAAGACTGGGCATTTCCCGCCAGACGCTTTATAATAAGATTAAGCGATACGGGATTTAAGTGAAGAACGAAAAGTGAAGAGTGAAGAATTCTATAGTTTTTGAAGTATGGATATTAATAAGGTGATTATTATCGTGCTTTTGCTCGTGGCTGTAGTGGGTTACATTCGCCTCTACCGCCACTATCGCCGTAACATCAAGAAGGTAACCTTCCTTTTTGATGCGATAGATAATGGGGATTTCTCCTTCAACTTTCCTACGGAGAAGAGGTTTAAGGAGGATAATATTCTACACCAGTCCCTCAACCGCATCAAGCTTTTCCTGCAACATACGAGAGAGGAGCAGATGGATCGGGAGAAATATTACGAGCAGATTCTGAATGCGGTGGATACGGGCATCCTGGTGGTAGATAGTCACGACAACATCCTGCAACATAATCAGGCAGCCCTCCGGTTGCTCGATACGGATGTGCTTACCCACATGAACCAGGTAAAAGGAAAGCTGAAGGATGAACACCTGGCAAAGCATGAAACCCAAGCCATGCTGAAAGACAAGCACGTGCGCATCATCGCCCTGAGCGACGTGAGCCACGAGCTGAGCAATCAGGAGGTGGATTCTTGGATCAAACTGATTCGTGTGCTGACCCATGAAATCATGAATACCATCACACCGGTTACTTCGCTGAGCGAAACTCTGCTTACCCGGGTTACAGAGGATAAAGACCTGAAGCAAGGCTTGGAAACCATCCACAAAACAGGAACCGAACTGTTGGCTTTCGTCAACAACTATCGCCGTTTCACCCGTGTTCCCCAGCCTCAGCCTGCTCTCTTCTATGTGGAGCCATTTCTGGAAAGAATGGCGTTGCTCTGCAACCACGAAGTAAAGATAGAAGTTTCTCCCAAGGATTTGTTGGTTTATGTCGATGAGAGCCTCCTCTCTCACGTGGTAACGAATCTTCTGAAGAATGCCGTAGAAGCTTTCAAGGAAAAGGAAAGAGAAGACAAGCAGGAATGCCGCTCCGCAGATTTGCAATCCGCGGCAAGCAAGAAGGCATTTATCCGTCTCAAAGCCTACGCCAACGCCCAGGAATCCA
The DNA here is from genome assembly GCF_949820605.1 of Segatella copri. Taxonomy (NCBI): domain Bacteria; kingdom Pseudomonadati; phylum Bacteroidota; class Bacteroidia; order Bacteroidales; family Prevotellaceae; genus Segatella; species Segatella copri. Next base: position 3,245,358 of record NZ_CATKVU010000006.1, on the reverse strand, counting down.
TCATCATCGACGTAAGCAACAACGCCGGCCTCATCCCCGAAGATGTAGCCTCCCACATCTTCATCCCATTCTTCACCACGAAGCCGGAAGGAAGCGGAATAGGTCTCTCCCTCTCCCGCCAGATCATGCGAGTAAGCGGCGGCAGCCTTTCGCTCCATCAGGACAAGGCACAGGGAATCACCACCTTTCGCATCATCATCCCATAAAAAAGTATAATTTGGGGAAGGAAAGTTTGGCACTTTCGCTTTTTTACCATATCTTTGCCTTTATAAAAGATTAAGCTTATGTCAACAGACGATAAGACCATATTAGAGTTAGTCATATAATTACTTACAGAAGATTATGGCATTCGAAAAGGAAATCAAGGAATACGAGGATTTGAGAGGAAAATATCAAACCCTTATCATCAATAAAATGGATAGAGAAGAGTACATCAAATATAATGAAGTACTCTTCTCTACACACTCGTGCGCCATTGAAGGCAACTCATTCTCCGTAGATGACACCCGGGAACTGAAGGAGAAAGGATTAGGGATGATTCCTGCCGGAAAGACTCTTTTCGAGGCTTTCGAAATGCTCGACCATTTCGAAGCCTTCGAGTACATGATGCAAAACACGCAACATCCACTCGACGAGAATCTTCTGAAAGAAATCAACAGACGGGTTACCAGCCATACGCTTTCCTACCGTTCCCCAGAAGCTATTCCGGGCGAATACACCACCACAGACATGGCAGCAGGCGATACGGTATTTGGCGACCACGAAGAACTCATCGCCAGAGTTCCCAAGCTGTTGGAATCTACCGAAAAAGCCATCGTTTCAGCAGCCGTTCATCCCATGATTCTTGCCGCCCGTTTTCATGGCTTCTACGAATATCTTCATCCCTTCCGTGATGGGAATGGAAGAACAGGACGTCTCATCAGCAACTACATTCTCTTAAGATTGAATCATCCTCTCCTTATCATCCCATCCGAAGCCCGACAGGAATACATTTCTGCCCTCCGTATGATTCGTACGGAAGCAACCGACAAGCACCTCATCCGCTTCTTCTTCAAGATGGCAATACAGAGAATGGAAGAAGAGCTGAAGCAGAAAGAGGCTAACACCAAGCGATTTATGACTTTTCTCTTCTAATATGGGCAAACATTTTACGGATTTCGGCATATTCGCGCCAAAACATTTTGCGGATTTCGGCGAAATAAGGTTAAAATATTTTGCGGATTTCGGCAAAACCCTTATCTTTACACACATAAATCATTAATTATAAGCAAAATATGGAGCAAACCAAATTATTCAAAAGAAAAATATACCAAGAGATGCTCAGATGGAAAGAAGAGCGACAGGGAGAAACCGCCCTATTGATAGAAGGAGCGAAACGAATCGGCAAGTCTACCATCGTAGAAGAATTCGCAAAAAACGAATACTCTTCGTATATCTTGGTAGATTTCTCGAAGACAGCTACCGAAATCAACGACCTATTCAATGATCTTTCTGACCTTAACTACATATTTCTGCGTTTACAGCTTAACTACAACGTCAGTTTGAAGGAGCGCAAATCCCTCATCATCTTTGATGAAGTGCAAAATAATCCTAAGGCACGACAAGCCATCAAGCATCTAGTAAAAGACCATCGATACGACTATATAGAAACTGGCTCACTTATCTCCATCCGCAAGAATGTACAAAACATCATCATTCCTAGCGAGGAGACACGAATCAGTATGCACCCCATGGACTTCGAAGAGTTCAGATGGGCTATGGGCGACAACGTCACATTTACTCTGCTAAAAACAGTTCTTGAGCAAAAACAACCTCTCGGCGAAGCAATCCACCGTAAAATGATGAGAGACTTCAGACTATACATGCTGGTCGGTGGAATGCCACAAGCCGTAGACAAATACATCAAAACCAACGACCTTAGCGAAGTAGACACCGTGAAGCGGGACATCATCGCCCTTTACGAAGAAGACCTCAGAAAAATAGATACGTCGGGCAAAGCAACCGCTATGTTCGACGCCATACCTTCACAACTGAGCAAGAATGCCTCACGATATACTATCTCGACTGTCATCCCTGGAGAAAAGCAAGACAGGATAATCGACATTGTCCAACTGATGGAAGAATCCAGAGTGGCAAACATAGCCTACCACTCCAACGACCCCAATGTTGACTTAGCCCTTACAAAAGATTTGCAACGATATAAGATGTATACTTCAGATACGGGACTCTTCGTCACATTGGCTTATAAGTCTAAGAAATTTACAGACAATATCATCTACAACAAATTGCTGAGCGACAAATTAGACACCAATCTAGGGTACATCTATGAGAATGTAGTGGCTCAAATGCTCAGAACTTCCGGCAAAGACTTGTATTACCATACCATACCCAAGCATGACGGCAAAGGATATTACGAAATCGATTTTTTGCAGGCAGATGGGAGCAAGATAAGTCCTATAGAAGTAAAGTCTTCTGGCTATAAGTCTCATGCGTCACTCGATCAGTTTTCCGAGAAATACAGTTCTAGAACAGGGCACAAATACTTAGTTTACACCAAGGACTTGAAAAAAGATGGCAATGTGCTCTGCCTACCTATATATATGGTACCTTTACTCCCATAAGACAAGATTTTACTCATCCACTATCTGTCCATCAAACAACCGGATGGTGCGATGGGCTATCTTGGCATCATGCTCATTATGCGTTACCATGACGATGGTGGCGCTCTCATGCCCGCTTCGTTTTGCAAATGCGGAACAAGTTCGACCACAAAACACATAAAAGTATTTTGTGGTCGAATATCATTCAATTATTAAAATATCAAGTATCAAATCTAATTATGGAACTGCTACGGGAGACTGAGTGGCGATAGCACCGCCATGTCCTAAAAATATAAGGTTCATAGGTCTATTTGCAGCATACGCCTTACCGATTTCCCCAATAGTTTGGATGCGTAGTTTTTCTAGTTCAACAGCATCCTCATACTTCTTCTTTGTCTCATAATCCACATCGGTCTTTACGACTTTAGCAACCTGCGACAGAAGTGCCATCGCTTCTTTATAGCATTTGGCATCAGGATCGACCGAAGACAAGATTGCCACCACAGGTACGCTACCAGCCTGAGTAGGATTGGAACTCCAAAGAGCCTTAGCCTCATTCAACCGAGCCAAGAAATAGGTATCCCGATAAAGAACATAGATTCTCATAGCCTCCTTCATTGCAGAATCATAGCCATTGCAGCAGGTAGGAACCACCGCCAACATGGCAAGAGCCTCCTCATAATTTTTGAAGGAAGCCTTGGAACGTGCTTCCTTAATTAGAGAAGGTAGTTGCGAATCATAATAGCTTATAATCTTTTTCTTTGCACCAGAAAGGAAAGTATTGATTTTTCCATTCCCTGCATTCAACTGACGTATCGCATTCAGCGAAGCCTTTGTTTCATTAGAGCCCACGCCCTTTACCTCAACATATACAGAAGCAAAAAGCTTTTGGTTGTAAACATCCACAAGATACAATGTAACCCCAAATACATTGGCTATCTGGGTAGGCGCACTACTTACAATATATCTGTCCAACTGATCAAACTTTGCCGTAATGGCAAAGTTTGCATTTTTCCATCCCACATCCAATTTCGACTGGGTGATAAGACGTTCCAACTGTGTCTGCAAAACAGAAGCACTCTCGGCGGTAACATGAGCAAAGCCCTCATCCACAATCACCGACATCGGGATATTGCAATCTTGCGCCAACATCCCCTGCGCCGACAAGAGCAAAGTCGATGTCAGCAAACACTTATATATATTCTTTCTCATTGCCTGTAACCTTTATTTTTCACCAAATATCAACTCACACTTACCAAGGCCCTTATTTACGGTCTTGATTGGAATATTATAAGGAGCAGCCTTGAAAAAACGGGCCATATTGCGAGCAAACGAATAGGTATCCATAGCTTGTCCATTCTCCTTATACAAAGGTATTCTCACCTGGTCGTAAATAAGCGTAGTTTCTGTTCCGTCGGACTTATTGAAACGATGATTCACACAATTGTCGCTAAGCCAATTATCGATAACTTCATTGAGTTCATAGTCACCATATTCTTTCTCGAAATCCAAGCCGGAGCCATTATCAAATACTTTCATTACAAGAGATATTTCTCTACCATTCTGCATCATATCCTCAAAATGAGATTGCAAACGCTCGCAAAATTCATCCATGTGATCTTGTACTGCCTCTTCTAGTAAGACTGGAAGTTCGGCAGAAAAAGATCCCTTGCCCGTACCCTCAGCACCAGCAACTTGTTTGTCAGAATAAGCATCCAAGGCACGAAGATTATATGTAATAGAACTTTTTGGTCCCATCTTATTCTCCGTCCAATCTATTTCCATGATGATGTCCGGTTTGGCACGACGGCGCAACCTATCCAAAGGGCTCTCTGCCACAGAATTTCCAGCCTTGCTGGTCAAGAGCGCATCCTCAGCAGCATCATTATTGAGGGTTTTCAAAGTTTGCTGCAAATCTTTCAATGGAAATCCCCTATCAGCCATCAGATTGTTGATTTTCGAAATAACAGCATTCAACTGTTTATCCGTAGAAACAGCAGCCTTATAATCTGGTACTTTTTCCTGAGTTCCCTGGTTGTCATAAGTCTGCATATACCCATGCTCGTTACACCATGCATCACTTGGCATTACCATGAGGGTAGGTTTCTTCGCCTGTCCAAAAACAGCAACAGAAGAAAAAAACAGCAGGGCTATCATCAGCATTTTTCTTATCTTCATAATATTTTCTTTTTATAAGTGATCTTTATCTATTACATTATCAGCCTTTAAACGCGCCTTGAGCTGTGAGCGAAGCACTCTAATGGTCATCTCATACGAATAGCCTACCTTATCCTTGCTTTTATTAGCAGAACGTTTTTTGGTATCTCTAAGAGTAACATATTTTTTATACTCTCCTCCATCTGCAAAAAACACATTGAAATAGTCCTCATATCGCTCACGAGCATTCACTTCTGTCACCAACGGACGCATATTGCATCCCGATACTCCCTCACGGATACCATCAAAGACTACAGCCCAAACGGCATTCTTCATGGCTTGTTCCTTGGCATCAGAACGATTACGACCATAGCCCAGTACTCTCAATGTCTGGGAGCCATCCAATTCTACCCCCATACACTTGATTGAAGAACGGTCGTAGATCGCCTGCTTCTGCGCCATGACAGAAACTGAGGTCGCAAAGACCATCAGCATACACAAAATAACTTTCTTCATAATCGTAATATTTAAAATTCATAGCCAAGTTTCAAGCCAAAATAGTTATAGTTTTGCTTTACACCGGCATTATCCTTGAGATTTGACAAAGTATAAGCAACACCAACCTGAAAGTTATTGCGAAGTCCACCAAAGCTATAACCTATGGTAGGGCTAAAGAAAGCACCTTCTTTGGTGATACCACCAACATTGAGCGACCAAAAAGGAACGCCATCCCTATCCTGAGCTGATATGAAATTACCACGGACATTGGCAAAGATTGGTATTCCAAACTTGCTATTGGTATTTCTCACACTAGCATTATTAACATACATCCTGCCTCCAAAACCTACACCTAAGCGCAAAAACTCGTTTATGCGATAACCACCAGTAAAGGTTAGGTTCACATATTGCATATTAGTTTTATGCTCCATGATGCTACTACCACCTTCTGTCTCTACGGCACACCAAAAGCCCTGTTCTTGTGAAGTATAATCACGATAATTTGAGCCCTTAGGCTGTTCTGGCATACGTACATCACGATACTGACCAAAAGAAGGCAATGCTAACAATACAAATAATATAAAACTGATAATTCTCATATTCATCAATATTTATTAGAAGTTAAAAACCTGCAGACAGAGAACGTACTACACCAGCCTTTTCCAAAGCCTTGCGCAATGCCTTCTTGTCTACCTGAACAATAGCGCCACTCTTTACTCCCTTGGATGTCTTCACACGCTCATAAGAACCAGCTATGATACTAGCATAATTTTGACATTCACCCTGCGCAGCAAAGAATCCATTACAAAATTCGGAATGGCTTGCTTCAGATTCTGCTGGTGCCATCGCTGGTTGTTTAGCACCACTATTATTTCCAGAACATCCTCGAAAAACAACACCATGAACAGCAGCACGCTTCAAGTCCTGATCAGTCACCTTCTTGGAATATACGAAGACCTTAACCAACAGCATGCCTTCATTGCCAGATCCAGCCCCAGTTATATCATACTGAGGCATCTCATTACCCTTTGCAAATGCAACAAGAGACAACATTAGCATTAGGCATAACAAACTCAAAATTCTTTTCATTTTCCAAATAATTTATTTATTCGTAATTTCCCTTATCAACATTCCTTTCGCAAAGTTTTTACCGCTGATGGCACGGAACGTAGTATAGTTCAAGTTACTGCCTACTGCACCTTCCTCTGTAGCCATAAATCGATTGTCCCAAATTTGCCCCTCTATAGGTTGAATCTCACCCACCTTTTTATATTTATGAGAGCCATTTTCCAACAATACGACTTCAAGGACTTCGTATCTCGACTTAGCTGTCACGCCCTCCTTCTTGCCAATATAAGCCGTAAGAGGTTCTGCTGTCAAAAGTGGAGTCTTGGTTCTAAATTCCTCATAACTACGTTGTAAATCCACCACATTCTCATCAATGGCACGCTGGCAAGCTTTTCTTACCATCATAATTGGCTCATCCTCCTTAATACCAAGGAAAGAAGTAGTGCCGCCCTGGCTTTCTACTTTACCTACATATTTCAAATGATAATTAGGACGAGCCTTTTCAAAGTTTTGTTTTTTTGCAGCATCGGCCCCTACGCCATATTGTTCCTGATAAAACAAATTAGCCTGGTCCTGATTCCAATCCAGACGATAAAGGAACGTATTGATTCGGACAGAGAAGCCCTTTAAACTCTCAGCAATATCACCTAGGTTATTGCCCAAGTCCTTATAACTGTCAACACCAGTATATGCAGCAGCAACCTGTCCCAATACCTTGAAGATAGAACCTACCGTCTTAGAGCCCTTACTCTTATCTATATATCGAATGTCATTAACAACCACAAAGGTATTACCAATTAAGTCTTCACCTGCATCTTGTAATAACGCCATTCCACGAGCAGAATGCTTAGCCAACTGGCGGTCAAACTCTGTTGCATTATAAAGTCCGCGTTCCTTTACCAACTCCATATCACAAGCACCAGTATAGATATCCCTATTGAACCAGCGTCCCACCAAGCGACTTGCAACATTATTGTCTTTCAGGAATTTCGTTATCACAGGATTTTCCTTATCACTCTTTGCGCCATCAAGCTTTTTATCAAGATTAAGCACCTTTACACTAAGGTCATGATTATTAAACTTATCCGGAACAGGAATCTGTAAGAAAGCCTCCTTTATCTCGTTAGCAAACTGTTGGTCTGTATGATTCACCATCAAAGAATATAAAGAACTGCGACGATAGTTCATCACATCTTCATGATCCGCCTGGGCGTAAGAAGCCATGACGGCAGCACTCATCATAAGTGTCAATATTATCTTTTTCATAATCTCCTACATTTTAATAATTCCACTCATCCTCATCCAAAACTGAATTTAAATCATAACTACGATTTTCCTTAGTTATATCCAAGAGGATATTTTTCTTCTCAGCCTCAGTTAACTTACGGTTTCCTCGTTTTTTGAGCTGTTCCATAACGAGTTCTACATAGGTAGTAGACACCGGTAAATCAAACAGCACCACATCATTAGTATTCACCAAATAGCCAAAACACTCTCTCCGTCCCTCAGGATTGACAGAAGCTATATCCTTATGATTGGTATTAGGGGCAAATAATTGAGAACGATTTACCTCTGAATTTTCTATTTTCATACCAACTGGGCGAACATGAGCGATGCCTTTAGAAAAATTGGCAACTGCCTCATAGCCTAAGTCATATATTTTTTGCGATGTCACATTAAAATGATAAAACAAACTATCAGATTTCATCACCCAGAAATCTTGACAACCACGCTCGCTTGGTAATATTATTTTCTTGTAAGACAAAGGAATAATTTTATTTCCCGAGACTGAATAAGCTCCCCACAAACTATCCTTCATAACATCTAAGACATCATAAGTATTTGAAGCTACAAAATCATATTGAAAAGGAATTACCTCTTTGCCAGTCTTAGTAATTGCTCCATATCGAGTTCCCTTTTTGACAGAATAAACCTCTAAATCACCTTTTTCTGTAGGGAAATTGATATCCTCATAGTTAGACAACGAAACTATGTCTTGGTTGTAGCTATCAAACACATCCCATTTTCCAGAGACATTCTGTGCCGCCCACTCACCATTCTGGCTATGTTTCAACTGTTTGTAATCCTTGCGCAATATCTTACCTGTCTTATCGACAAAGTTCCAAGTCTCACCATTAACAGGTGCAATATCGCCATCAAAATCTCCATGAGTCCAGAACTTTATATCAGCTATACTCAATTTAAACTTAGCTGCAACGAAGCCCTTACCTGTATCAAGATTGTGATAGCCACAAATTGTTTGCTTCTTCTTGATATCATAATATCTGACCATACCACTTTGTGGTAGCATCAATTGGTCATACACTCCCATCTTAAGGATTTCCTTGCCATTTTCATCTATAAGACCACATCCTGTGATGTCAAAAGGATCATTATTAAAACCGATATACTTACAATCTGTTTTCAAGGTGTCTTTCAAAGAATGAATTGCTGCCGACAAACGCAATCCTTCGTTGTAAGGAAATACGCCCTTGGTATTGTAAGAAAACTCATGAATTCCCTTATATTTTGGAGTAACCAGTACTCTACCATTATCATCAATGATACCCAATTTTGCATTGAGCATATACTGCTTATTATCGGAAGAAGAAGACTGCTTTCCCCCAACCGCAACTAAAGCCTTGCCATAACAATTTGGCTTAGAAATAAAAGAATACTTAGTTGGAAGAACCACTTTTCCATCATGGCTTGCCAATCCCTGTATCTTGCCTGTCTTTATCAAATAAAGGGACTGATTCCAAGGCATAATAGATGTATACTTCAGCGGTAAGACGACCTTACCCCTTTCATCTATTATACCGGACTTTCCTGATTTAGTTACAATCGCATATCCACCTGAAAATGGATAGGCACTCTCGTAAGCACATTTAATTACTTCGGCTCCATTTTTATCAACGAACCCGACTTTACCTTTCTTATTAACATGGATAGTTAAATCCTGGGCTTGGGCAACGCAAGCAAAAGTCACACTTGCTACCATTAAAATCTTTCTAAGCCTCATAGTTCTTATACATTAATTTATGAATAAATAATCACTTACTAAAGTTTTCCACCCCAAAATAATGGGAGAAATAGTTTCTCACTAAAAGTTGTATCTTTGTAATCGCTAGAAAACAATAGAACAACGGTTTTAAGAGTAACTATATATGGAGGCAAAATTAAGATTTTTTTCTGAATTATACAACATTTTAAGTGTTAAAAGTTGTTGCAAACCATTTAAAAGGCTTTTTAACCGATTGGCGCATGGCATTTACTATTATCGCATGTTATATAGAGCTACTATAGACAGACAAAAAATCTTTTTCGAGAATTCGCTACAAGCATCATGGTGTTACCTTTGACAAATTGGAATCAATAAGAATCTAGCTGTCTCTGCTTATCTTTTTACGTTAAAGCAGATTGCCCTCCGCCTCCACAATCTGTCCATCAAACAGGCGGATGGTGCGATGGGCTATCTTGGCATCATGCTCATTATGCGTTACCATGACGATGGTGGTGCCCTCGTGGTTCAGCTCGGTAAGCAGATGCATCACCTCGGCTCCATTCTTGGAATCGAGGTTACCCGTAGGCTCATCGGCTAGGATGAGCTTCGGACCGAAGACCACGGCACGGGCGATGGCAACCCTCTGCTGCTGACCACCTGACAGTTGGTGAGGGAAGTGCTTGGCACGATGGCTGATGGCCATTCGCTTCATAATCGCCTGCACCTTTGCCTTGCGCTCCGCCTTCGGAATGTTGAGGTAAGTAAGAGGAAGCTCGATGTTCTCCTCTACGTTCAATTCATCTATCAGATTGAAGCTCTGGAACACAAAACCGATTTCTCCCTTTCTCACATCCGTGCGCTCCTTTTCCTTCAAGTTTGCCACCTCGTGATTACCCAGGAAATATTTTCCCGAAGTAGGGTTGTCGAGCAAACCGAGAATGTTGAGCAAGGTAGATTTGCCGCAACCGGATGGTCCCATAATGGCGACAAACTCGCCGTCTTCTACTGTGAAAGATACATTATTTAAAGCAATCGTCTCCACATCTTCTGTGCGGAATGACTTGCAAAGATTCTCTATTTTAAGCATTTTCTTATCTTTTTACTTTTTTACCTTTTTACTTTTAATTTTATTCATCCTTGAGATATTTCACAGGATTACTGTTAGCCACCTTGTAGCAGTTGATGACGACGGAAAGCCCGATGATAACGAGCAAGATGATGGTAACGCCGATAAACAGTAAAGGCGTCATCGTAATCTTCTCGCTAAACGACATGAGCCATTGTCTGGCTATCAGCCAAGCCCCCAAGTCGCCCACGATGATGCAAGGCAAGGCAATCTTCATAATGTCCTTCAGGAAGATGCGAAGAATATCCTTCACCTTCGCTCCGTTCACCTTTCTAATCGCAATCTCCTTGCGGCGGCGGTTCACCTCATCACTCGTATAGCCCACCAATCCGAAGAGGGCGATAATCATCGTTACGATGCCGGCTACCAGGATTCCGTTGCGGAAATTGAGCTGTGAAGCATACTGGTTAGCCAGTTCTGAGGCATAACTTTTCACGATGACCTTATTATTCGGATACATCGCCTGCACCTTCGATTGCAACTCCGACAACGATTCATCCCTTAGTTCATTAAACTTAACCAACATGTAGTAGGCCGTCTTGGCTGAATAGAAATACAAATCTGGAAATTCATTCATACCATCACCCCCGGTTTCCACAGCCCCCCAGCGGATATTCTTGCTCACGCCACAAATGGTAAAGATATTATTATCATGTCCTGTACAGGTAATTTGCTTGCCAACTACGCCATCCTTCCAATGCCACGTTTTGATGAGTTTCTCTGCACCTCGTTCATCAATAATAACCTGGCGGCAACTGTCATTTCTTTCCGTAAAGAAAGAACCCTGAACGATAGGAATATTCATCATCTTGAAGAAATTGTCGTCCACTCCCGACATCTCCATGATATTAAAGGTATTCTTCTCGTCGCCAGGTACTCCAACCATATTTCCACTACGATCATACCCATCGAGCGGAACATTAAAAGTCGAACTGCAATCCTTGACATTCGGCATTCGCCTGATTTCTGCCAGACATTGATTGCGCTGGTCTCTATTGCTGGCATCTATCGAAACTATCGCTACATGATCGTAATCATACCCAGGATTGAGTCCCAACATCAGCTGGTATTGACCATTCACGATGTAAAGCAAACTAAACAGCAAACCAGAGATAACGAACTGGATACCCAACAAACCAAGTTTCCATCGGTTGCGATTCTCATTATAGCCACGGAAAGCGATGGCTACAGGAATCTTGTTGTAAAGCCAACCAGGCAACAAGCCGCCAACCAGCAGTACCAGAATACAAATAGCCACCAATATCCAACTGCCACGATTAAGCACCAACGTGCTTACCGGAGCAGAAAGGAAGTTTTCGATGGTTCCCTTGCAAAGGAACACAAGAACAGCCGCAAGAACAACCGCCAGTCCCACATGCACCAAAGCCTCTGAGAAAATGATGGCATGAATGTTCTTCGATTCGGCACCATAACACTTACGGACAGCCATTTCGCGAGAACGACCCACAAGATTTCCCACGATGATAAGCAGATAGTTCATCACAGAAGTGAAGAGGAGGACAAAAGCGATAATTCCCATAATCCATCCCATCTTCTTGACATAAGGATCTTGGGTGTAAACATCGCTCAATACCGTGAAATCATAGTTCAGTTCTATTCCCATATTCTTCATCTCCTTCAAAGGGAAATGATCCTCTCGCATCTTATTCACGTAAGGCTTGAGTTCTTTTGCCTCATGCCCCTTTGCTAACCGGATGTAGGACCTATAGGAATCATTTCCCACCCATTGGCCTCTGCCATCGTAGGAATATACGTATGGCACACTACACCTCGACAGAATCATCTGCGTACCATGAAAGGAAGAACCCCAGGGAAACGCTTCGAAAACACCATAGATGGTAAAAGTGGTTCCCGGATAATTGGAAAGCGTGAAATGCTTACCTACAACATTACCGCCAATCTTTGCTGCCGTTTCTGAATCGATGAGACAGGATAAGGGTTGGGATAGAATCTGTTTAGCCTTGCCTATCAATATCTTCTGTGGAAAGACATCAAAGAAACAACTGTCTGCCACCCTGATATTGGCAGAAATGATGTTCTGGTCTTCCATCTTGCATTGGGCATCATCATAAAAATAGTGAGTACTGGTAGCAGCTTCCACCATAGGCGCATATTGCTTTACACCTTGGGCAGTGGCTCCTGAAGTATTGGTAAACTCCATGGTTTCGCCATGGTTAGTACCCACTTCCGAAATCATATACGTCCTCTCCCAACTAGGGAAATACGTATCGTAGGTCTGCTCGAAATAAATCTCGGCAATAATTACCGAACTGATTGCCAATCCGAGCGCCAGACACAAGATCTTCACGAAATTATGCTGGCCCCTTCGGGGCAGATTCTTGAATGCGTTAATAATATGATTCATATCAAATATCCTGTTTCAAGGGCGTTAGCCCAATTTATCACTAATCACTACTAATTAATCATTACTAACTAATCACTACTAATTAAAAACTAATACATCATTATCCTTATAGGCTTCATAGCCACTAACGATAACTTGCTCGCCCGGCTCCAAGCCCTCAATCACCTCATAATACTGAGGATTCTGGCGACCGATGGTGATCTTGCGGCGATAAGCCTTCTTGCCACTCTTGTCTAAAACAAAAATCCATTGACCACCCGTTACACTATAAAACGTGCCTTTAGGGATGATTATTGCCTGCTTCGACTGACCGAGCTGCAAATCTACATAATAAGTCTGACCGGTTCGGATGTTGCCTGGACGAACGCCTTTGAAGACGAAGTCGATGCGGAACCTGCCGTCTCTTACCTCGGGATAAACCTTGCGGACCTGCAGGAGATAATGCTTGCCGTTCTGGTCGAAGGTAGCAGTAAGTCCCGGTTTTACCCGGTCGATGTAATGCTCATCTACCTGCGCCTGCACCTTGAAATTGCTGAGGTCGTTGATGACTCCAATCTTCTGTCCAGCCTGGATGCTCTGTCCCAGTTCCACATCGAGCAAGCCGATTTCGCCCGAAATGGTGCTGCGGATGTTCAGCTTCTCCTTGCGCTGGCGAACCAGCTGCACATTCTTCTGCATGGCTTCCAGATTATCACCCATCTGATCCATCTGCGAACGGCGGAGCTGTGCATCCTTCTTCAATCGCTTGCTGATGAGTGCATGCTTCTTGACGGCAAGGTTGTAATCTTCCTTAGCCTTCAGATACTCCTCGCGCGAATTGAGTTCTTCCTTGTGCAACGCCTCCTGATGCTGATAGGAGCGGCGCTTGGTAATGACATCCTGCGAAAGCGACAGTTCCTCGTTGCTATTGTTCAGGCGGTCCTGCTCCATCGAAATCTGGGTGTTGCGAAGCATATCCTGCTTTTCGGCAAGTTCGCTTTCGGCATTCAGAATCTCCAGGTCGAGATTCGAATTGCTCAGTTTCACGATTACATCGCCCTTGTTCACGTGGGCACCTTCATCCACCACTTTCTCCAGAACGATACCGCCTTCCTCGGAACTGATCTGCACCACGGAGATAGGAACCACCTGTCCATCCACCGAAACATAATCGTTGAACTGTGCCTTCTCCACGGTTCCGATGCTCAATCCCTTCCTGTCCACCTTCAGGGTGGAAGAGAAATTGCTCAATCCCAACCAAATGAGGACTGCGATCAAAACCGCTCCTCCGCCAATCCATGCCCAATACTTGCGAGGCACGAGATATTTTTTCTTTTCTATTTTTATATCCATAATTTATCTTATTAAATTTTCTCCCTGGTAATAAGCAACCAGCCTCTGTTTGATAATGAGCAGCATCTGCATCTGGAGTTCCTTGATTCTGCTTTCCAGAAGCGTCTGGGCTGCGGTATGAAGGTCGAAGGTGGAAAGCATTCCTTCCTCAAACTTGCGGCTCGACATGTGATAGGCGAGCGAATCGGAGGTCACCTTCTTCTGCATCTGATGCAACTCCTTGGCGTAACCCTCTGCATCCATTACCGCCTGGGCTATCTGGTCGTGAAGTTTGCGACGGGTTTCCTCCAGGTTCACCTGTGCCAGTTGCCAGTCGTTGCGTGCCTTCTTCACGCTGTGCCATCGGTCGCTATTATAAAAAGGTATGGAAAGGGTCAACGCGAGGTATTCGCCCTGGTTGTTGTGAAACTGCGAGGCAAACCCATCGTATTGCCCTTTCTGAGAGAGATTCTTATAATAATTGGTAGAAATGCCGCCACCGAGAGAGAGTGATGGCAGCAATCTGCCTTTTGCTATCTTGTAATCATACCGTGCCCGCTCCACTTCATATTCTGCCGACTTTAAATCGGGAGAAATATTCTGAAAGCCCTGGTAAACGGTTTCGTAGTTTACTCCAGATTCAGGAACCTCTTTATTATCAGACGTTAACTTCAAATTCTGCTCCTCATTAATCAGAATTTTCAGCTCTTCATCCACCGGAAAATTCATCGCTGATTTCAAGGCGAGCAGACTCTGTTTTGCCACATTCTCCTGATGCGTAAGATTGTATTCATCTTCTGCCACCTGCGATTCCATCTGTACCACATCCGGTCGGCCTTTCTCGCCCAGTTCATACAGGCGCTTCATCTTATCCAGCATCCGCTTGCTTTCGTTCAGTTTCTCGCTTGCTATCTGAATGCTTGCCTCAGCATAGGCAGCATCCACATATTTCTGCATCACGTCGATGGCACGGTCGTCCTGAATCTTCTGCATCGCCGTGGCTGAATAATCCCGGCTCAACTTTGCCTGCTTCAAGGCGTTGATGGTGGCGAAACCATCGAAGACATTCAGTTCGGCATAAAGCTGATAATAGTTGTTGAATGTCGTTACATTATTATAAGTATTGGTTTCCGGATCGATGTTTCGTCCCCAGGCGTACTGTCCCTGCACGCCACCTGTAACGGAAGGCAGGAATCCTGCCACAGCATGCTGGTAATCCTGCTTGCGCTGGCGGGCATTTACCACCTCCCGCTTCACCTCCGTGGCGTGCTCCACGGCGTATTTCATGCAGTCGTCAAGGCTCCAACTCTGTGCCGAGGCGCCTGCAGCCCAGACCAGCCACCCTATCAATATTCCTATTCTTTTCATAATCTTCTTCATTTTGGCATGATAAGGACAAGAGCCGTGCCAAAACAGCATTTCTCCTGATAATCAAACCATTAAATAAAAACTCTCATTAAACAAACTGTCCAACAATTAGACACTACCGTCTAATTGTTGGACAGAAACCGCAGCTTAAAGCTGATCATTCATCGCATCCACCACTTGTCCATCAAACAGATTGATGATGCGACTGGCGTAGGTAGCATCGTGCTTGGAGTGCGTCACCATCACGATGGTGGTTCCCTCCTCGTTCAGCTCGCTAAGCAACTGCATCACCTCCATACCATTCTTGGAATCGAGGTTACCCGTAGGCTCATCGGCAAGAATGATGCTAGGCTTGCCCACCACGGCACGGGCTATCGCAACACGCTGCTGCTGACCTCCGGAGAGCTGATGAGGATAATGCTTGGCACGATGACTGAGCTTTACCTTGCGCAGGATGTCGAGCACTCGCTCCTTGCGTTCCGCCTTGCCAATGCCTAGATATTTGAGCTGCAGGTCGATGTTCTCCTCTACCGTCAACTCATCTATCAGATTGAAATTCTGAAAGACGAAACCGATGCGACCCTTGCGATAAGCCGTGCGCTCACGCTCCTTGAGATGTCCTACCTCCTCATCGCCCAGCCAATACTTACCCTCGGTAGGTGTATCGAGCAAGCCGAGGATGTTGAGCAAGGTAGACTTGCCACATCCCGAAGGTCCCATGATGGCTACAAACTCGCCATCCTTTACATTGATGTTCACGCCGTTCAGGGCGATGGTCTCTATCTCTTCTGTACGAAATATTCTCGTTAAATTCTCTGTACGTATCATCTTGATTTAATGTTTAATGTGTAGTGTTTAATGTTTACTTAGCTCATCATGCTATTCCATCTTGATGCTGTCTATCGGATTCTCCAGAGCGGTGCGCAGGGTATAGCTGAAGACCGATACCAAGGCTAGCAGCAAGGTGAAGATAGCTCCTGCTACCAATGTCCACCAAGGGAAATCGATGCGATATTTGAAACCTATCAAGTATTCTTGCATCAGCTTAACACACAATGGGATGGCGATAACCACAGCCACACACGATGTGATGAGGAATCGCTTGGAAAGTTGCCATGCCGCATCTGTCACCGAGGCTCCCATCACCTTGCGCAAGGCTATCTGTCGGCGCTGCTGGTTGCCGTAATATACCGACATGCCAAACAAGCCGAGGGCGGAAATCAAGATAGAAATGCCCATGAAGGTGATGATGAGCACCATCATGTTGTGCTTCTCCTTGAGGGCATCCGCCAAGGTGTCGTCCAGATACTCCGTATCCATATCCGTAGGTACGCCCAATTGCTCCTTAGCCACTTGCTTGCAGGCACTCTGGATAGCAGCCAAGGCTTGGGCATGGTCGCCACGAGTCTTCACCAAGATGGTCCAAAGCACATCATGATTAGAAGGAACACGTATCGCATTATGATTTCCAAATTTGTCAGATTTGAACTCATCAAGAGCGTCGCCACAGTGGAAATCTTTCACAACGCCACAAACCTCATATTCCGGCTTGCCTTCACGATTACCGAAATATGGCTTCTTGCTCGATACGCCAAAGGTTCTCTTGGCTTCCTCGCTAACCCAGATTTTGCCTGGCGTAGGGTCTGAATATCGCTCCAGCACCTTGAAACCCATCGTCTTCATCGCTATGGAATCCAATACGCTCAATCTCAAGAACGCTATATTTTCTCCCTTCTCATCATGCACACCATTGGCAAAGCTGATGACAGGATTGTTGCCGATAGCCGTAGCCTCCTCCACCTCTGACAGAGACTTCAATCTCGCTATCAACGCTGCGTTTCTGACATCCACATTATCAAATCCGAAAGTGGTGGAGATGCAGAGAATGTCTTTCGTCTGATACCCCAAAGGTATGTTGGCGAGATGGCGCATCTGGAGCATCATCGTGATAGCCATCACCACTAGCGACATACTGATAACGCTCTGTGCCACAATGAATATTTTACTAAACCACATCTTGCTGCGCAAGCGGATGGTACCCTTCACCACATCTATCGGATTGAAGCGAGACACCACGATGGCTGGGAACAAGCCCGACAGCAAGGAGATAACGAGATAAGCCACCAACAGGCATCCCCAAACGGCAGGCGAAGAGAAGAGCGAAATCTTCGTATCCAAGATGCTATTAAATAAAGGTGTGAATGCCCAAGCCAGCAAAATGCCCAGCAAGAAACAACCTGCCGTGAAGAGTGCTGCCTCCTTGATATAGCGCAATACCACACCCAGTACCGACTCACCCAACAGGCGGCGGGTAGCCATCTCCTTGGCTCGATTGCCTATCTGCGCCACGGTGAGATTGATGTAATTGAAGATGGCTGAAAGCAAGAGGACGAGTGCCACAATCAAAAGGACATTGACCAAGGTCTTGCTGCCATGACGGACATGCGAGCA
Organism: Segatella copri; assembly: GCF_949820605.1. Lineage (NCBI taxonomy): Bacteria > Pseudomonadati > Bacteroidota > Bacteroidia > Bacteroidales > Prevotellaceae > Segatella > Segatella copri. Next base: position 3,227,389 of record NZ_CATKVU010000006.1, on the reverse strand, counting down.
TGTAATATCTGAAAAATACAACTTATCCCAGCGTACCAAGCTAGAGCCCCACAAGAAACTGCCAGTTGTCTTCCTACGACTCCACCATTTCTTCCAATAGCCCATATATTTATTGAGCAATGTGGCATTCACCTTTTCTGGATCAGCATTATCTGCCAGTTTGGCGATGGTAACAACCTCACCAAACTGATCCATCGGATACAAATCTGCGTCCTTAAATTTCATGGAAACAAAGATGTCGGTGGGTTCCAGCAAGTCTTCCCTGCCAAAATCATCCACGATGCCCACTACCTTGAATTGCAGCGTGTCGCACTTAACGACCTGCCCGATAGGATTCGTATTGCCAAAAGCCCTCTTGGCAAAAGACTCGGAGATAAGGGCCTGGTGCTTATCCGTGAGCACACGATGAGCGGAGCATCCCCTGCACTTCATTCCCATCATATCCAAGAAGTTAGAATCTATGGCACGTGCCTGCACATGGAAGTATTGACCATCCACCACAGCACCCTTGTCTGTATAATAATCGCTAAATCGGGTCCATTCCTTGATTTCCGGGATGGAAGGAAAGAACTCCTTAGCCGTACCCAAGGTCATGCCAAGGTAATCGCCCGAACCAGGCACATAGAGATTCTTGGCATCTGGCTGATGCGTGCCCACCCGATACTCCATGAAGGCGTAGGATACCAAAATCATCACAAAAGCCAAGGCTATCGAGAGTCCGAAAGCCTCGATAGCCGTATAGAGTTTGTTGCGTGATAAGAACTTAAAATAACTTTTCATATCTGTTGTTTCATTATTTTTTCTGATGCAAAGGTAGCCATTCCTTTTGATTCTGCCAAAGACCAGAAGCCAGCGGCAAGTGGATTGTATGAAATTCATACACTTTTCTGTATGATAATCACACATCACATTCCATTTTGTTGGCTATTTCAAGAAAAAAGTGTACTTTTGCAAACAAAAGATATAACAGAACACAAATAGATGAAATACGGAACAATACTTGTTATCGACGACAATCCATCGATACTCACAGCCCTGAAGATATGCCTGGGCGGCACTTTTGAGAAGATTCTCACCTTGCCTCGCCCAGACACCGCCCCCACTCTGCTCCAACAAGAGCCAGTGGACATCATCTTGCTCGACATGAATTTTTCCTTGGGCGTAAACAGCGGACAGGAAGGTTTGCTTTGGCTCCGCACCTTCCGCCGTCTCCATGCCAACATCCCCGTGGTGCTCATCACCGCCTACGCAGATATCCAGCTCGCCATCAAGGGATTGAAATCTGGCGCAGCCGACTTCATCACCAAGCCTTGGGATAACGATGAACTCATCAGAACCCTAAAGGATGCCATCGACCGAAGCCAAGAAGTAGAGACGCTGGAGAGCATCGAGAGCACTCATATTCACAAGGTTGTGGATCAATGCCACGGCAATATCTCACGCGCCGCCGAACTCCTCGGCATCACTCGCCAAACGCTTTACGCCAAGTTAAAACGATAATTTTCCATCACAATCATTCATGATTATCAACATCTGATATGGACACCATCTTCCACATATATATAATAGGTATCATTCTCCTCATCATCGGAGGCATCATCTATCTCTTCTTGCGCCATCAGCGCAACCTGAAGAGCCGTGCCTTCTTGATGCAAGAGGCTATCCGCAATGGCGATTACTCCTTCCGTCTATCCACCAAGGGATTGCTCTCTGGAGAACGAGCCTTGCAGCAAGCCCTCAACGATATGGAGAACGACATCGGCAGACTGGTGGCGCAGCATGAGGTGGAATCTTGGCAAAAGCTAACCCGAGTGCTCACCCATGAGATTATGAACGCCACCGCCCCCATCTCCAGTATCTGCCAAGCCTATCTTAGCAATCCCGACATCCAAGGCTCGCCCTACGAGGAAGGCATCCGAGCCATTCGAGACACCAGCAAGTCGCTCACCAGTTTTGTGGACAGCTACCGCAAGCTCACCCAGCTACAAGAACCAGTCATCGAGAACATTCCACTCAAGGATTTCGTGGAAGGCATCAAACCGCTCTATCCTCAGATAGAATGGCACATCCATATCCCCGAAGATGCCACCTGGTCTGCCGACAAAAACATGCTGCACCAGGTATTTATCAATCTGACCAAGAATGCCATCGAGGCTCACGCCTCAGCCATCGACATTCGATGCTTCCACAAACATCCAGAGAGCATCGAGAGTTCACAATTCTCGAGCATCTATTTCAGCAACAATGGCGCCCCCATCCCAGCCGATGTGGCAAAGGAGATGTTCATCCCCTTCTTCTCTACCAAGCCATCAGGTTCGGGCATCGGCCTCTCCATCTCCCGCCAGATGCTGATGATGCAATCCATCAACCTCTCCCTAGCCGAGCATAATGTGGCAGGCTATCATGTAACATTCCGAATGGAATGAAATATATGATAAAGAAGATGAAACAAAAACTTTTGGTGGTTTGATGGCGGTAGATATTGCGCCTAAGAATGCATCGGGTGCTGCTCTTGGCGTTGTCGGCGTAGCGAGTTATGTGGGTGCCGGCATCCAGGACATCATGAGCGGTCTGCTCATCGAGGGCAACAAGCATCTGGTAAATGGCGTAGAGACTTACTACTTTACCTATATCAATTATTTCTGGATTGGCGCAGCCCTGATGTCTGTCTTGATGACTTGCATCGTCTGGAAGGCGAAACCAAAGACAGTTTAAGAAATAAACGAAGCTATCATCAAAATACTCTTCACTCTTCACCTTTCGGCCGGGAGCCCCTGTGTTTATCGGCATTCCGAGGGGTGAAGAGTTGTTTTTATCTCTTCACCCACTCTTCACCACTCTTCACCACTCTCCACCTTCAGGCACGGAAACAGATGCGAAAGACAGATAGAAGGATTGCAAATCAGCCAGAACTGAAGGGTGAAGAGTGGTGAAGAGTAGGTGAAGAGTGCCCGAATACTCTTCACCCCTCAGAATGCCGATAAACACAGGGAATTCGGGGCTTTTGGTGAAGAGTGAAGAGTATTTGGCAGGAAGCCTATACGAAAACAAAATAAAGGAGGTTTCGATAACTGTTCCAGTAAAACAGCCGACTAGCGACTCTTGCGCTAGTCGGCTGTTTGCGTTTTGCCAGTTAGCTGTTTATATTTTGCCAGTTGGCTATTTTCGGTTCTCCCATCGGCTGTTCCCGAAAAACAGCTAACCTAATAATCGGGCATAATAAAACGAATATAGCTGCGCTAACGATTGTAAGTACTTTCATCAGCCATCGTAAGTACTTTCATCTGCCCTCGAAGCTACTTGCACTAAAGAACTGTATCTGTCATTTAAACAAATCATCCATTGTAACGACACTTTGTACCCGACCGGCATATTCATTGAACTTAAGCCCATAAGTAGTAACCAATGTAAGATGCAAGGAACTCCTGCATTTCGTTTCTTCAGCAAACGTACTCAGTTTATGGCGCAGATTCTTATCATAAGCAGCATTGATGGAGAAATCATCCTCGCAGAATTTCATTTCACAAACATTGATGACGCGGTCGGCTCTGTCAATAATCATATCTATCTGCGCACCATCTTTCTCTTTTCTGCTTTTCCAGGGACTCACCTCTGTCTGCACTCCACTAATACCGAGCGCCTGCTTGATTTGTGGCAGATGATAATAGCAAAGCGATTCAAAGGTAAAACCTCGCCATGCTGTCAGCTCAGGTGTCAGCAGGTTGTCTTGCCAGAAATGTGGATTGGTCGTCTTTCTGCCATCAATAAATGACAAATAGAATTTGCTGTAGAAATCTGTCAGACGGAAATATACCTCACGCTTGGGATAATCATACTTAACATACGATGTTATGAAATCACTCACTTCGAGTGATTTTAATGTAGCAGAAAGCCCCCCGCCATTAGGTATTTTTGTAAGCGAAACAATTTCTTTTCGCGTATATCCCTGTCTTTTTTGAGCCAGAAGGCGCACGATAGTCATGCAATCCTCCGCATTAGTAAAGAGAGAAGAATAGAGACGGTCGAACTCTAAGCCGAGTTTGGCTGCAGGCTCGAAGAAAAGCCTGTCCATATTCTGAGCCAGACTTTTGCCTTTCTGAAGCATGGAAATATAATAAGGAATGCCACCTGTAGCCATATAACATTGTATCTGGTCGAACTTAGACATCACGATGTTGTTAGCCTGATAGTATTCTTCACATTCGCCTAATGTAAACGGGCGCAACTTGATTTCATCAGTTGTGCGATCAAACAAACCGCCTTTGTTGTTTAACAGCTTGTCTGAAATCCATGACGTGGCAGAGCCGCAGACGATAAGCATGATATTCTGCTTTCCTGCAGCCCATCCATTCCAAAAATGCTCTAATGCTGTAACAAATCCCGAGCGGGGAGTATCAAGCCATGGCAATTCATCTATGAATATCACCTGACGCTTGTCTGCATCTTGCTCTTCCAAGAGATTGATGAGTGCATCAAAAGCTTCGAGCCAAGAGGATGGCACCTTCTTACCCTTGCTGCCATAGCGAACAAGACTGGAGTAAAAGCTAGTCAACTGTTGCTCCATTATTTTTTGACCACTCAACTCGTAAGGAGATAAACCCGTATGGTAAAAGCTCATTTTATCCTGAAACAATTCTCTTACGAGAAAGGTTTTTCCGACCCTTCTTCTACCATATATTACTGCAAAAACAGGTTTATTTTCCTTGTAAAGATCCAGGAGTTCCTTACTCTCCTGCTTTCTTCCGATAATTTTCTGTGCCATAATCTTTGCGTTTATTTTGCTGCAAATATACAAAAAATATCGTTTCGAGCAAAATAAACGCACGCTATTTTGCTCGAAATTGGATAAAAATATCATTTCGAGCAAAATAAAGAGTGGCTATTCTGCGCAAAATACATCAAAAGACCCGTTTCGAGCAAAATAGCGATACATAAGAAGGGATGGAAAAGGCATCCTAAACGCAAAGACTATAATGGGGGATTTTCTAATAATCCTCCATATAACCCTTGGTAAACATATCATAAGACAGGGCTTCCAGTTCTGAGAGCGTCATCTGCTCTACCGAATGCTCTATCTTACGTATCAGTTCGTCTCGCTTGAAATCGTCGTCATCACTCAGGCGCGATGTAAATCTGTTACTCATTTTCTTGAATGTTAAGTGTTGAATGTTGAATTGGGCATACGCCACTAAATCTGTGTCATCTGTGAATTGAAAATCGCTGGCCGAAGGGAAAAGCAAATCTATGAGAAGATTACATCCGCTCGTAGGTGTTGATAACATTTCCATCATACGCCTCGTGGCTGATTAACCGGACGTTATGAGGAAGCATAGGCGCTGGTGTTCCGGCAGTTACCACGTTTTCCACAGATGTGGACAACAACGTTTCTACCCTGATTTCATCCCAAAGTTCAGCATCGAGGAATGCCTGATGGGTGATGGCGCCTCCCTCTACTATCAGCGACTGTACCTTATTATTATATAAGTACTGCATGATTTGCTGCAACACTTCCGTCTTGCCCCGTGAGAAATCCAGACCTTCGAAACAAGGATGATGGCGGTCGATGACCAGGCGCATCGGGTCCTTGCCGCTCCAATCTCTAACGTTGAGCTGACTGTGGTCGCGTTCATCGGTTACGCGGCCTATGAGGATGGCATCGTTCTCAGCACGCAACTTGTGAGAGAGCATCTTGGTGAAAGGCGAGGAAATAGCCATACCCCTACCCCCGTTATCAAGAAAGCCATTCGCGGTCTGCGCCCATTTCAGGATGATGTAAGGACGCTGATGGGTGTTGAAGGTGATGAAGCGCTTGTTGAGTTCGAGACATTCCGCCTCCAGAACGCCTACTGTTACTTCGATGCCTGCCTCGCGAATCTTGCGGATACCGCGACCCTGAACCTTGGCAAAGGGATCTACGCAGCCGCAAACGCATCGCTTTACTCCTTTTCTTACTATCAAATCGGCGCAAGGCGGCGTCTTGCCGTAATGAGAGCAGGGTTCGAGACTCACATAGATGGTAGCTTGGCTTAATAGATGCTCATCCTCGGGCTTAACAGATGCAAAGGCGTTGACTTCAGCATGCCCTTCTCCGCATCTTACATGATAGCCTTCGCCGATGATTCTGCCATCCCCACTCACGATAACGGCTCCCACCATCGGATTGGGTTTGGCATTCTCTCTTCCGTTTTTCGCCAGCTGCAGACAGCGGCGCATAAACATTTCGTCTATTTCCTTTTGCGACAACGGTTCGCCCGTCTTCACATTCTGAAAAGAAACATTATTTTGTTCCATATCTAAAACTTTTCTTCGTTTTTTACTTACTTTTCGATAAAATGTCGTACCTTTGCTCTCAAATCAAATCATAATGTACGATTTAGAGATGAAAACGTATCAACAACTTTGGCAATCCATTACCACTCTATATGAGGCGGGCGAAGCACAGGCTATCGTCCGCACCGTGCTCGATGTGAAGTACGGAATGACGCTGACCGACATAATCTGCGGCAAAGTTAATGAATTATCTGCAGATGAAGAAAGAAAACTGGAAGAAATTATCAGAAGATTGCAAAAAGGCGAACCTGTACAGTATGTTCTGGGCGAAGCTGACTTTGCAGGAAGAACCTTCCATGTAGAGCCGGGCGTGCTGATTCCGAGACCCGAAACGGCGGAACTCTGCGAGTGGATAGAAAAAGATGCGACTGAAAACAAAGGGATTACGGAAGGAGAGAAGGAAGAAAACACCACCCGCATCATGGACATCTGTACGGGTTCGGGCTGCATCGCCATTACGCTGGGACTGGACATCGGCGGCTCGGAGGTTACGGGTTGGGATATTTCGGAAGATGCCTTGAAGATAGCACAGGGAAATGTTGCGCTTCTGGATGCCGGTAACGTAAAAATAGAATATCAGGATGCCCTGAAATTGGCGGAAACATCGGATGCCGGAAGATGGAACATCATCGTGAGCAATCCCCCGTATATCTGCGAAAAGGAGAAAGCGGATATGGAGAAGAATGTGTTGGAACACGAACCTGGAATCGCTCTTTTCGTGCCCGATGAAGAGCCTCTAAAGTTCTACAGAGCCATCGCCGAATATGCCTCTTCTGCCCTCAAATCCGGAGGTGCATTATACTTCGAAATCAATCCTATCTACGAAAAAGAAACAAGGGAAATGCTGGAAGGATTGGGGTTTAAAGCTATTGATACAAAGGAAGATGCCTTCGGAAAGCAGAGAATGATGCGAGCCGGCAAATCATAAAGTTCAATGTTCAAATCTCAAAGTTCAAAGTAAAATCATCATGTTCAAATCTCAAAGTTCAAAGTATAAAAAGCCGATGACCGAGCAGCAGGCGCTCCTGAAGCTCACCACCCTCTGCACCCAAGCCGAACATTGCTCGCAAGAGATGATCGACAAGATGAAGAAGTGGGAACTGCCCGAAGATGCCATCGCCAGAAACATGGAATTCCTGACCGAGAAGAAATTCATCGACGACGAACGTTTCGCACGCTTCTTTATCAACGACAAGATAAAATACAACAAGTGGGGACGCCGGAAGGTGGAACAGGCGCTGTGGATGAAACATATTCCGAAGGACATCTCCGACCCTATCTTCGAAGAGATAGAAGACGACCTGTATATGGAAACCCTCCTGCCCCTGATGAAAAACAAATATAAAACCATCAAGGCAAAGAACGACTATGAACGCTCGATGAAACTCATCCGCTTTGCCCTGGGAAGAGGATACAGCATGGAGGTTATCCACAAATGCATCGACCGGATGAAGGAAGAAGATCTGGGAGACATCGATTTCGAAGAGGAATTCTAAAGCAAAGCATCAAGTTCAATATCCAAACATCAAAATTAAGAGTAAAGCCATGCGTACCAGCCTGTTAAGAGACATATTAGATTTATTCTTCCCCCGAACCTGCGCCATCTGCGGAAAAGTGCTCGCTGGCGGGGAGGAGATGATATGCATAAAATGTCTGTTCCGCATGCCGGGAACCGATACCTGGAAACAGCCCTACGACAACGAGATGGCAAAACTCTTCTGGCATCTGATTCCCATCGAACGCTGCTGCGCTCTCTTCCATCACATCAGCCATGCCACATCGGCTAGAGCCGTCTACCAGCTGAAATACATGCATCATCCTGAAATGGGAATCTATCTGGGCAGAATGCTGGCAAAGAAGGGATTAAGCATTCAGTTCTTCGACGGAATAGACGCCATCATCCCCATCCCGCTCACCCGAAAACGAGAAAAAGAACGCGGCTATAACCAGAGCCTTCTCATCGCCAAAGGCATCCAGCAACTCACCCATCTGACCATCATCAAGGATGCCGTAAGAAGGAAAAAGTTTAGCGAAAGCCAAACCCACAAGAACCGGCAGGAAAGACAGGAAAACGTGAGCCAGGTTTTTGAAACCGCAGCAACCTATCATGACAGGCAGGGCGAGCACCCCATCACGCAACTTGAGGGCAAACATATCCTCATCATCGACGACGTATGCACCACCGGAGCCACCATCATCTCCTGTGCGGAAACCCTGATAAAAGCAGCCGGAAAGATGAAGATAAGCGTGCTGACTGTAGGTTTCGCACACGACTAAAGGTTCTTTTTGTCGAGAGTTAAAACATTTTAACCCTAAATATAGCCGCCGTGTGCAAAAATCATTGTACCTTTGCAAAATAATTAATAATAATTTAATCCTTTAAAGATTATGGACAAACTGAAGAAAGAATTCGCATCTAAGTTATTGAAAGTAAAGGCTATCAAGTTGCAGCCTAATGATCCATTCACATGGGCTTCTGGCTGGAAGTCACCATTCTATTGCGATAACCGCAAGACTCTCTCATTCCCAGAACTCCGCAATTATGTAAAGCTTGAGCTCGTTCACGCTATCCTGGAGCAGTTCCCAGAGGCTGATGCTGTAGCCGGAGTAGCTACGGGTGCCATCGCGCAGGGTGCTTTGGTTGCTGACGAACTGAACATGCCTTTCGTATACGTTCGTTCTAAACCAAAGGATCACGGTATGCAGAACCTCATCGAAGGTCAGCTCGACCCTAAGGCTAAAGTTGTGGTAGTAGAAGACTTGATTTCTACCGGCGGCAGCTCTCTCAAGGCAGTAGAAGCTCTCCGCAAGAACGGCAACGAGATTGTGGGCATGGTAGCTAGCTACACCTATGGTTTCCCTATCGCCGAGAAGGCTTTTGCTGATGCTAACGTAAAGCTGGTTACTTTGACCGACTATGAGCACGTAGTGGCAGAGGCTCTGGAGACTGGCTATATCAAGCAGGAAGACGTAGAGTTGCTCCACGAGTGGCGCAAGGATCCAGCTAACTGGAAGAAGTAATCAAGCTGACCCATCAATAATGAGTACAAGTACATTCGAAAGTAATATCAAACAGATTCCTCACAAGCAGGAATCTGTTTACCGTACATTGAGCGATCTGAACAACCTGCAGATGCTCAAAGACCGCTTCGAGCAGGTGAAAGACCAGATTCCTGAGGACAAGAGAAAAGAAATGGAAAAGCTGAAGGATCTCAAGTTTGATAGCGACAGCATCTCTATCACAGCACCTATGGTGGGTGAAATCAAGATGCGCATCATCGACCGCGAGGAGCCTAAGACCATCAAGTTTGAAACAGAAAACAGCCCTGTTCCTTTCAACTTCTGGATTCAGCTGCTCCCTACAGGCGAATTCTCATGCAAAATGAAACTCACCATCAAGGCAGAACTTAACATGTTTATCAAGGGTATGGTGAAGAAGCCATTGCAGGAAGGCATCGAAAAAATTGCTGATGCGCTTGCAATGATTCCTTACCAGGATTAATAAATAAAGAAATTATGGCACATAAACTTTGGGAAAAGAACTTCGAAGTAAACAAGGAAATTGAAAGATTCACCGTAGGAAGAGACCGCGAACTCGACCTCTATCTCGCCAAGTATGACGTGCTGGGCAGTATGGCACACATCACCATGCTCGAAAGCATCGGACTCCTGGAGAAAGATGAACTCACCCAGCTCCTTGCCGAACTGAAAAACATCTACGCCATCGCCGACAAGAGCGAATTCGTAATAGAAGACGGCGTGGAAGACGTTCATTCCCAGGTAGAACTGATGCTCACACAGAAACTGGGCGACATGGGCAAGAAGATTCATTCGGGTAGATCACGCAACGACCAGGTTCTCGTAGACCTCAAACTCTTCACCCGTCATGAGTTGAAGGAGATTGTGGACGCCGTGAAGATTCTCTTCGATGAGCTGATTCAGAAGAGCAACCAGTATAAGGACGTGCTGATGCCGGGCTACACCCATCTGCAGGTGGCTATGCCTTCATCATTCGGTCTCTGGTTTGGCGCTTATGCTGAAGGACTTGCCGATGACATGCTCTTCCTTCAGGCTGCTTACCGCATGACCAACCGCAACCCATTGGGTAGCGCTGCCGGCTATGGAAGTTCATTCCCATTGAACCGCACCATGACCACCGAACTTCTCGGTTTCGACAGCATGGACTATAATGTGGTTTATGCACAAATGGGCAGAGGAAAGATGGAGCGCAACGTGGCTTTCGCCATGGCTACCGTGGCAGGAACTTTGGCAAAGATGGCTTTCGACGCCTGCATGTTCAACTGTCAGAACTTCGGTTTCGTGAAATTGCCTAAGGAGTGCACCACCGGTTCGAGCATCATGCCACACAAGAAGAATCCAGACGTATTCGAGTTGATTCGCGCCAAGAGCAACAAGCTCCAGAGCCTTCCACAGCAGGTAATGCTCATCATGAACAACCTGCCAGTAGGCTATTTCCGCGATCTCCAGATTATCAAGGAAGTGTTCCTCCCTGCCTTCGACGAGTTGAAGGACTGTCTGCAGATGGCTGCCTACATCATCAACAAGATGGAGGTGAACGAGCATATTCTTGACGATCCTCGCTACGACCCTATGTTCTCAGTAGAAGAAGTGAACCAGCTTGCAGCCAACGGAATGCCATTCCGCGATGCTTACAAGAAGGTAGGACTGGAAATCGAGGCTGGCGAATTCAAGCCAAACAAGGATATTCATCATACTCACGAAGGCAGCATCGGCAATCTCTGCAACGATAAGATTCAGGCGCTGATGGAGCAGACCCTCTCTGAGTTCCACTTCGAGCGCATGGAGAATGCCGAGAAGAATCTTCTGAAATAAAGACTGAAAGGTTTCTGCATGAAGAATAGCATATATAATAAGGTATATATATATAATAAGGTGAAGAGCATGGCTGGAATAGCTATGCTCTTACTTTGTTCGTGCGATGCAGAAAACAGCATCAGCACCAAATATCCCTGCCAGTTCTATTTCAAGTCGCAATACCATCCGGGCACAAGTTTGGAAACAGCCCTCAACGGAACGGGCGTCTACACGATGGTTAGCGCCAAAAAGGTGAATGGAGTCTGGAATATCTATTCTACATTAAACGATGGGAAAAACCAGACGGAAACCATCATCCTCTCTACAGCGAAGGAGAATTATGCCAACTATACCTATTTGGGAGCGGGCAACGACCCTAAAGATGCCAAAAAGAACGGCTTCATCATGGGATTATCCAACTTCAGCGGACCTGTAGCCTGGGACCGCCAATGTCCAAACTGCCTGGAACAATATGGTGGAACCAACTATCCGCTGGAATGGACCGGCAACCGCCAATCGGTAATTTGCGACAAATGTAAACGCATCTACAGCCTGGAAAACGGAACCATCACAAGCGGCGGAAAGAGCAAAAACGACAAGGCGATGATGAAATATATAGTAGATTACCATGGTACAGGAAGCGATATACATGTAGGAAACTAAGCAGAAACGGAGGGCAAACGAAAAAAATGGCGCTTTCTTGTCTTAAAAAATGTAAATCGTTTGGAGATTTAAAGAAATAGCATTACCTTTGCACCCACATAACGCGGAAATAGCTCAGTTGGTAGAGCACAACCTTGCCAAGGTTGGGGTCGCGGGTCCGAGTCCCGTTTTCCGCTCAACTCTTAACGTTTACCATGCCGCAATGGTGGAATTGGTAGACACGAGGGACTTAAAATCCCTTGGCCAGTAATGGCTGTGCGGGTTCGAGTCCCGCTCGCGGCACCTTAAAGTTTTTCCTTATGAAAAAATTTGCTTACATCCTCATTTTATTCATTACGCTGGTCTTAACATCATGTGGTGTTAGCGGTGGGCATTTCAAGTTTGAAGGCAAATTTCTCAACATGAATCAAGGCGAGTTTTATGTATACAGTCCTGACGGGGGCTTCGAAGGCGTTGACACCATCAAGGTAGAAGGCGGTCGTTTTACTTTCGAAACCGAATGTAAGGAAGATTTTACCATTATGCTTGTTTTCCCTAATTTCTCTGAGCAGCCTATTTTCGCAAAATCGGGCAAATCAGTAGAAATCAAGGCAGATGCTTCGCACCTTAAGGAAATGGAGGTAAGCGGAACCAAGGATAACGAACTGATGACAAAATTCCGCCAGAACATCCTGAAAGATACGCCACCTGAGGCTAAAAAGCATGCTGAAGACTTCGTCAGAGAACATCCGAATTCTGTGTGCAGCATCTATCTGATCAGAAAATACTTCATCACTTCTACACAACCTGATTACCGCAAGGCGCTCTCACTCATCAATATCGTAGAGAAGGAACAGCCTAAAAACGGACAGTTGGCTAAGATGAAGCAGTTGGCAGAAACCATGAAGAATGTAGGCACCGGTGCAACCCTGCCTTCATTTACAGCATACGATATCAACGGAAAACTCGTTTCTAGTACAGAAATGAGCAGCGCTCCGGTTGCCGTACTCTACACCTGGGCTACCTATAACTATGACAGCCAGGACATGCAGCGCGAACTGAAGAGCCGTCAGAAAAAATCGAACGGCAAGCTTAAGCTGATGGCTTTCTGTCTGGATGCCAGCAAGAGCGAATGCAAGAACAACATCAAGCGCGACTCTATCGCATGCCCTACCATCTGCAACGGCGAAATGCTGGAAGACAAGACCTTGAAGAAGTTGGGATTGGAAAACCTTCCTGACAACATCATACTTCAAAATGGTAAAATCATCGCCCGAGGCATGAAAAAGCAAGAGCTTTACAATAAGCTCGACCAACTGCTAAAATAAATACTTTCGAGCTAGTCAAGAACCCATAAAAAGCACGCCTATATGTTAGTAAAGACATATTGTGCAGCAGTTAACGGACTAGAAGTAACTACTGTAACCGTAGAAGTAAGCCTCAACAGAGGCGTCATGTACCACCTCACAGGCTTAGGCGACGAGGCGGTCAAGGAGAGCCGTAACCGAATTTCAGCAGCTCTCCAGTATAGCGGCTTCAAATTTCCGATAGCCGACATCACTATCAATCTGGCTCCAGCTGACCTCCGGAAAGAGGGCAGCAGTTTCGACTTGCCGCTTGCAATCGGACTTCTAGGCGCCAACAACAACATTCCCGAAGATCATCTGAAAGAGTACATGATGGTAGGCGAGTTGAGCCTTGACGGTACGCTCCAGCCTATCAAAGGTGCCCTGCCGATAGCTATCAGAGCCAGAGCAGAGCACTTTAAGGGACTGATTGTGCCGGAACAGAACGCTCGGGAAGCGGCAGTCGTAAACAACCTTGAGGTTTACGGCATGAAAACGCTTTTCGAAGTCATACAATTCATGAGCGACAGAAGCAATCCTTCTCCTACAATCGTTGACACCCGCAAGGAATTTTACGAAAACCAGACACATTGTGAATACGATTATGCCGATGTTCGCGGTCAGGAGAACGTGAAAAGAGCGCTCGAAGTGGCTGCGGCTGGCGGACACAACCTGATTATGGTAGGTCCTCCAGGTTCCGGAAAGTCGATGATGGCAAAACGTTTGCCGTCCATCCTCCCCCCTCTCACGCTCTCTGAGAGTCTGGAAACAACACAGATTCACTCCATTGCAGGCAAACTGGGCAAGAATGTATCACTCATTTCCCAACGCCCGTTCCGGTCTCCTCACCATACCATCTCTCAAGTGGCTCTGGTAGGCGGTGGAACATCGCCACAACCGGGAGAAATATCGCTCGCCCATAATGGCGTTCTGTTCTGCGATGAACTTCCGGAGTTCAATAAAACCACTCTGGAAGTACTCCGCCAGCCATTGGAAGACCGCCACATCAACATCAGCAGAGCGAAATATTCTACAGATTACCCATGTTCATTCATGTTTGTGGCAAGTATGAACCCTTGTCCATGCGGATATTATGGTGATCCGACACATCGTTGTGTCTGCACGCCAGGCCAGATTCAAAGATACATGAACAAGATTTCGGGTCCGTTACTAGACCGCATCGACATCCAATGCGAAATCAGTCCCGTTCCTTTCCAGGACATATCGAAGGCAGCACCAGGTGAGCCAAGTGTCAAAATCAGAGAAAGAGTCATCAAGGCAAGAGAAGTTCAAGCCGAAAGATTCAAAGATTATAAAGGCATCCATTGCAACGCCCAGATGACCGAAAGAATGATTCATCAGTTTGCCGAACCCGACGAACAAGGTATCGAACTGCTCCGAATGGCAATGGAGAAGCTTTCTTTGTCAGCCAGAGCCTATAACAGAATACTGAAAGTGGCACGAACCATTGCTGATTTGGCAGGAAGTGAACAGATTAAGCCTGACCATATAGCAGAAGCCGTGAGATACAGAACCCTCGACAGAGGCGATTGGGCAGAAAGAGGACATTTATAATCATAAAGAAGATATATGTAAAAGGATAAAAATCCGTTTTTTCCTATCATTCGCTCTAAAAAGTTGGATTTATAAAGGGAAAAAGGGAGAAAAATAGAAGAATAGCCATTTTAAAATAGTTACAAATCTGTTTTAGAATGGCTATTTTCTTTTGTCATTACGAAAATATTACCCCATAAAGACAAAAATACCACAAAAAACAGACAAAAACGAATAGCAAAATCGTCTAAGACGGGGTAATTTCTATTCCATAAGGTGTAATAATTGATTTTAATTAGCTTTTAAATTTACAAAAATCACTAATTCTAACAAAAATTACCCCATATAGGATAAAAAAATGCATTACCTTTGCAAACGTAAAAAGAAAGCTAGCACAACGCTAGTTTAATTATTAACAACAAAACTATTAAGATTATGGATTGCATTTTTAAAATTACAAACGCAGTAAAGAAGATTGGTTTCGTAATTCTTCTTGCAGAGTTGGCCGTTATCGCCTATATGAACGTAATGTAAGAAATCTCTCTATAGATAAAAATATATAAGGAAGAAGTTTTCTACATACTAAGGTAATTAGATGGTAAAAGGTCAACAACATAAGTTGTCAGAATGAATAAGTTTGTAGAAAAAGTAAATGATAATATAATTAGGTACAGTCCTATCAGGGAGGAGTCTGATGGAAATGTACAAGATGGGAGGCTCTTGCAGAGATGCAAAGGGTCTTTTTTCGTATCCTGCCCTACGCTATCCTTACTATAAAAACACTAAAGAACCCAGCTTTTTACACCTTATTATATATATAAGTAAGAAAAAGCGACGATAATTCTTTCTTATCTCCAACATTTTTTGTAATTTTGCAGCCAAATAACAAAAATATATTAGCTAATATGGAACAAAAGAACTTTAAACGTACTACCGTGACTGCGGCTTTGCCTTATGCCAACGGTGGTGTGCATATCGGTCACCTGGCAGGTGTATACGTGCCAGCCGATATCTATGTTCGCTACCTCCGTCTCAAGAAGCAGGATGTTGTCTTCATCGGCGGTAGCGATGAGCATGGTGTACCTGTTACTATCCGTGCCAAGAAAGAAGGAATTACCGTTCAGGAGGTGGTTGACCGCTATCATAACCTCATCAAGAAGAGTTTCGAGGACTTCGGTATCTCTTTTGATATTTACAGCCGTACCACTTCGCCTACTCACAATAAGTTTGCTTCAGACTTCTTCCGCACACTCTATGACAAGGGCGTATTGGAAGAAAAGGTAGAGGAGCAGTTCTGCGACGAGGTAACAGGCGAATTTCTTACCGACCGTAATATCGTAGGTACTTGTCCTCGCTGTGGTGCAGAGGGTGCTTATGGCGACCAATGCGAGAAATGTGGTGCTACCCTCTCTCCTGAGGAGCTCATCAACCCTACCAACAAGAATAACCCTGGTCATGGTCTCGTAAAGAAGCCTACCAAGAACTGGTATCTTCCATTGAACAAGTATCAGGATTGGTTGAAGAAGTGGATTCTGGAAGGCCACAAAGAGTGGCGTACCAATGTTTACGGCCAATGCAAGAGCTGGTTGGACATGGATCTTCAGCCACGTGCCATGACCCGCGACTTGGATTGGGGTATTCCTGTTCCAGTAGAGGGTGCAGAAGGAAAGGTGCTCTACGTTTGGTTCGATGCACCTATCGGCTACATCTCAAACACCAAGGAGCTTTGCGATGCTCATCCAGAAAAGTGGGGAACATGGCAGAAGTGGTGGCAGGATCCTGAAACACGTCTTGTTCACTTCATCGGTAAGGACAATATCGTGTTCCACTGCATCATCTTCCCTACTATGCTGAAGGCTCACGGCGACTATATCTTGCCAGACAACGTACCAGCCAACGAGTTCCTGAACCTGGAGGATGATAAGATTTCAACATCCCGCAACTGGGCTGTATGGTTGCACGAGTATCTCGTAGATTTGCCAGGCAAGCAGGATGTATTGCGCTATGTATTGACAGCCAATGCGCCTGAGACCAAGGACAACAACTTTACCTGGAAGGATTTCCAGGAGCGCAACAACTCTGAGTTGGTTGCCGTTTACGGTAACTTCGTAAACCGTGCCCTCCAACTCACTAAGAAGTATTGGGGCGGCGTAGTTCCTGCCTGTGGTGAATTGCAGGAGGTAGATGAGAAGGCTATCGCTGAGTTCAAGGACGTGAAGGAGAAGGTAGAGCAGTATCTTAACGTATTCAAGTTCCGCGAGGCTCAGAAAGAGGCTATGAACCTGGCACGTATCGGTAACCGATACATCACAGAGTGTGAGCCTTGGAAGGTTTGGAAGACCGATCCTAAGCGTGTGGAGACCATCCTGAACATCTCCCTCCAGTTGGTTGCCAACCTCGCCATCGCCTTCGAACCATTCTTGCCATTCTCTTCTGAGAAGCTCCGCAAGATGATCAATATGCCTAACTTCGAGTGGACTCAGCTCGGCAGCACAGATTTGCTCAAGGCTGGTACCCAGCTCGGTGAGCCTGAATTGCTCTTCGAGAAAATTGAGGATGAGGTTATCGAAAGACAACTCCAGAAGCTCGCTGACACCAAGAAGGCTAACGAGGAGGCTTCTTATCAGGCTGCTCCTATCAAGCCAGAGGTTAGCTTCGATGATTTCGAGAAACTCGATATCCGCGTAGGTCACATTCTGAACTGCGAGAAGGTAAAGAAGTCTAAGAAACTCCTGAAGTTCACCATCGACGATGGTTCTGGCGTAGAGCGCACTATCTGCTCAGGTATCGCAGCCTACTACGAGCCAGAGCAGCTAATCGGCAAGGACGTATTGTTCGTAGCCAACTTTGCTCCTCGCAAGATGATGGGCATTGAGAGTCAGGGTATGATTCTGAGTGCAGTCAACTTCGACGGCTCATTGAACGTAACTTCTCTCCTTGGCAAGGTTAAGCCAGGAAGCCAGGTTGGATAAAGAATCATAGAATCATCTGATTATCAGATAAGGTAAAAGCCTCAAATCCTTTGCGGATTTGAGGCTTTTCTTATTTCTATCCAAATATTCTTTTATAATGTAAAACGATAACCCACGGTAAAGGTCAGAGCCTTGTTCTTGCAGTTATCCCAATCACCCTTGCCAGCCTTCGTCAGGCTCACGTTGTAACGGGCATCCAGAATCACGTTCATATATTCATAGCTCAAGCCCAAAGGAATGGCTACATCCACCTTCTTGGCAGGCCAAGGAGCTTCGGTTTCCTGCATATCCTTGTATGTAACAGACCCGTTCTTGTCCTTCTGAAGGTCGGTTTCCTCTCTTTTCACCTTGCCGTCGCCACAAAGGAATCCCACCTGAACGCCTGCATTCACCGACAAGCCCTCTACAAGATAGGCTTTCAGCATGAGCGGTACCTGGATATAACCGAGGTTCACATGATGATTCTTAATACCTGTATATTCCCCTTTTTCAGCATTCTCAGTCAACTCACAGTCAGGGAAGCGCATACCCTGCCGGGCATAATAAGCACCCAGCGTAATACCCAGGCTCTTATTTATGCGATATTCCACATCTGCGCCACCCATGAAGCCAGCCTGATACTTAGGCTTTAGCGAGATTCCCTTCTCAGGTTCGAGGACCAATCCGCTCCAGTTAGCCAGAGATACACCAATACGAGGAATTACCGAGAATCTGCCTACCGGATTCTCCACTTCTTGTGCCTTTGCTCCAACAACAGCAAGCAGCAGCACCATCATTATAACTATTTTCTTTTTCATTTCCACAACAGTTTGTATATCATAATAACAAGGAACAAGGGATAATATTGCATCCTACAGCCATTTTTCTCCATGAAAGACCTGTTCTCGTAAAGTGTTAACGAATCTAACTCATAGTTTTCTTCCCTCCAACTCACCGTTTTCTGGAGCATAAATCATAGTTTGCGCCATGCCAAACCTGCATTTATGACCTAAAAATATAACACGGACAAATTGAATTTGTCCGGATGTCTGTCCGGCAGTTTCATAATCTTCTTATAATCAATAGATTATATTATGCCGGACAAATTTGTCCGGACAAATTTGTCCGTGTTTTTTTTCTGAGAAAGTTTTCCTCATCCCTATTGAAACATAAAACATTTGGGGGATTTGGAACATTTCAAGTAAAAACATTTGGGGGATTTGGAACTTATATGTATCTTTGCACTCAAAATCAGCAAGTTATGAGAAAAAGAATATTTAAAAGAAAAGTATACGATAAAATGCTCGAATGGAAACGAAAGAGAAATGGTAGCACAGCTCTCTTGCTCAAAGGAGCACACCGGGTAGGAAAGTCAACGGCAGCCAAAGCTTTCGCAGAAAATGAATACAAAAGCTATATCCTTATAGATTTCGTACAAGCATCTAAGGAAGTGAAACTGCTGTTTGACAACCTCATGGACTTGAACTACATATTTTTACGCCTCCAATCAATCTACCAAGTAATCTTGGAGCCACGCAAATCAGCCATCATTTTCGATGAAGTACAAATGTGCCCACAAGCTCGGCAAGCCATCATCTACCCGATAAGCTGATTTCTTAGAAATATTTGGATAATACGATTTTAAACTATATTTTTGCAGTAACAAATCCCACCTTAGTACGCCTCTCAACGATGCGTACTAAGGTGGGACTTTGCTTTTTATTTAGGTATATGAGCTACGACAAGCAACCTATATATATATGAACAATTAGTCTTACTACAAAATAGGGGATTGATAATTAAAAATGTTGCAACGGCTAAACTATAACTTCGCAATATCAGCAATACTTCCGTTTTGCAAATTATCTCCGATACATGCAACAAGACCTGCAGAAGCTGGTCAATACATACGAGCAAGCTATCAGCATAGACAAAATATTTTCCAACACTTTATTCAAAATGCAAGTACGGAACTACACAAAATCCTTTGCGGGACTACAGCAGTAAAGCTGTTAATCTAAGGCAGAGTCCCCCAAATGATTATGACCTTAACACTGCCATAAACGCTTAATATTGCTCCTGTAACATTTTACTTCTTGCCATTAAGCATGCACCTATTAATCCTGCACAGTCTTTCAGAGTAGATGTTTCTATCTTGGAATCTTCGTTCACCATATTGAGAGAGAATTTCTTGATTCCCATACATATTGGTTGTGTTATGTAGTCACCAGTAACCGATAGGTCTCCTCCTATAACCAACATCTCAGGATTGAATATATTGATGACACCAGCAAGGGTTGTACCCAATTCTACTGCCATCATTTGCAACGTCTCAATGCTCATCACATCTTCTTTCTTGATGGCTTCGAGAATATCGTGGAGTGTTAGACTTTGGTGTTGATTCAACACTTTGTCAGAGAGGACAGATATGCCACCATTCTGTATCTTCTGATTCATCTTACGTTGTAGTGCAGAACCAGAAGTCTCAGTTTCCACGCATCCAGTCTTTCCACAATGACAAATTATGCCATTATTGTATATATGCATATGTCCAATTTCCCCAGAAAATCCCGACTTGCCAAAATATAATTTGCCGTTGATGATAATACCGATACCAATTCCCCAACTCACATTAACAAAAATGACATTCTTAACACCCTTACAGATGCCTCTGAGGTATTCTCCGTAGGTCATGCACCGAGTGTCGTTGTCAATGCATACAGGTATATTCAGGCTCTGAGAGAGCATATCAGCCAATGGTTTTTCTATACAAGTGAAATAATTGTATGCGCAACCAATTTCTGGGTTAACTCTGCCGCCAATGCTCATGCATGCATTCTGTATATTTTCTTTTTTGAAGCCTTCTTTCTCTATGAAAGTGTTGATTATTGCTATGAGACTTTCAAAGCAATCTGGGGTATCTTCATATACAAAGTCTATTCTCTCTAGCTGAGTTACCATATTACCACAAAAATCACAAATTCCTAAAGTAAGGTAATCTTTTCCTGTATCTATTCCAAGAAAATAGCCCGAAGTGGCAATTAAATCATACTCTTTAGGAGCCCTCTTTGAATAGTGGGCTCTTTTTCCTGTTTCCTGTACCAGACCGATTTCTATAAGTTCGTTCAGGGTCTTAGTCGTATATGGGATACTGACTCCTAAACTTTTGGAAAGTTCGGCAATAGTTTGTCCTCCACGCTCTATAAGCAGCCTCATTAAAGCCGACTTTGAAGCGGACCATTTTGTGTTATTGACTATATCTTTTAACATACTACATTTTATTATTAACTACAATTACCTTGCAAAGGTAAATAAATAAATTTATTTTTTTAATTAAGGATACGTTAATTAATCTAAATGCGTAAAATAACAAGTATTTTGTATTTAACTCCTCGCCATCAGAGATGTCATGGTATCAATATTGTTAGATAACAAAGAATTAATTAATTCTATCGCATAATATAATAAGGTATACTTGGCAAAATATGCCTCACAAATAAATTAAACTAAATTATTTAATCACTTTAATGAAAAAAGTTTCATAATAATTTGGAGGTTAATAAAATTAGTTATATATTTGCACCGAAATTAATAAACAATCTAATAATGATAAAATGAAGAGTAGAAAGTTTTATCCTTGGTTAGTTGTAGCACTCCTTTGGGTTGTAGCTCTTCTCAACTATATGGATCGTCAGATGCTATCCACCATGCAGGCTGCAATGAAGCTTGATATCGTGGAACTGCAGCAGGCTGAAGCCTTTGGCGCTTTGATGGCAGTCTTCCTTTGGATCTATGGTATTGTGAGTCCATTTGCCGGAATCGTGGCTGATAGAGTCAGTAGAAAGAAATTAGTAGTAGGCAGTCTCTTCGTATGGTCTCTGGTGACCTACCTGATGGGATATGCTTCTAGTTTCCATCAACTTTACATGTTGAGAGCGATGATGGGTATTAGTGAGGCTCTTTACATCCCTTCTGCCTTATCCCTTATTGCCGACTGGCATGAAGGAAAGTCAAGATCTCTGGCTATCGGTGTTCACATGACCGGTTTGTATGTCGGTCAGGCCATCGGAGGATTTGGTGCTACCGTAGCAGCAGCCTTCTCCTGGCACACCACATTCCACTGGTTTGGCATTCTCGGAATTGCTTATTCTGTCGTGTTGCTTCTGTTGTTGCACGATAAAAACAAGGATACAGTAAATACTACTGAAGTTCAGCAGGGAAAGTCCACAAAGGGCGGATTATTACAAGGCTTATCTGCTGTATTTTCTACTTGGACATTTTGGGTTATCCTCTTCTATTTCGCAGTTCCTTCTCTCCCTGGTTGGGCAACCAAGAACTGGCTTCCGACTTTGTTTGCAGAGAACTTGAATGTACCTATGTCAGAGGCTGGTCCGCTGTCAACCATCACCATCGCAATCTCCTCTTTGTTTGGAGTCCTCTTCGGAGGTGTGCTTTCAGACAAGTGGGTTCGCAAGAATATCCGCGGTCGTGTTTATACTAGTGCTATCGGATTAGGTATGACGATTCCAGCCCTATTCCTCTTGGGCTTCGGTCACAATGTGGTAGCAGTTGTGGTAGCCGGTTTACTCTTCGGCGTCGGGTATGGCATGTTTGATGCCAATAATATGCCTATTCTCTGCCAGATTATTTCGGCGAAATACAGGGCTACTGCCTATGGCATCATGAACATGGTTGGCGTGTTTGCTGGAGCAATGGTTACTCAGGTAATGGGTAAATTCTCAGATGGCGGTAATCTGGGGCTGGCTTTTGCCGTATTGGGTGTAGTGGTTATCGCAGCACTGACGATTCAGTTGGCTTGCTTGAAACCAAAGACAGATAACTTGGAATAAAAAAACGATAAAATTTTAACTAACTTACATTAATATATATAATTATGGAAAAGATCATTGGACTTATTGATGCACCGTTTACTCCTTTTTATACTAACGGTGATGTGAACTTAGAACCTATCGAGGCTTATGCCAAGATGCTTCAGAAGAACGGTCTGAAGGGTGTGTTTATCAATGGTTCATCAGGCGAGGGCTATATGTTGACCACCGAGGAGAGAATGCTCCTTGCTGAGAGATGGGTAGACGTAGCTCCAAAGGACTTCAAAATTATCGTCCATGTAGGCAGCTGTTGCCTCCGTGAAAGCCGTCGTTTGGCAGAGCACGCACAGAAGTTAGGTGTTTGGGGTATCGGTTCAATGGCTCCTCCATTCCCGCACATCGGCCGTATCGAAGAACTTGTAAAGTATTGCGAGGAGATAGCTTCTGCCGCACCAGAACTTCCTTTCTACTACTACCATATACCTGCATTCAATGGTGCTTATTTGCCAATGCTCGATTTATTAAAGGCTGTAGATGGACGAATTCCTAATTTTGCTGGTATTAAATATACCTTCGAGAGTTTGTATGAATATAACCAGTGTCGTCTTTACAAGAATGGCAAGTACGACATGCTCCATGGCCAGGACGAGACCATTCTCCCTAGTCTGGCTCAGGGTGGTGCACAGGGTGGTATCGGTGGTACGACCAACTACAATGGTAAAGAGTTGGTTGGCATCATTGAGGCTTGGAAGAACGGCGACATCGAAACTGCACGTGAGAAGCAGAACTTTGCTCAGGAGGTTATCAACGTTATCTGCCACTACCGGGGTAACATCGTAGGCGGTAAGCGTATCATGAAGCTGATGGGCTTCGATTTGGGTCCAAATCGTACTCCATTCCGCAACATGACCGATGAGGAAGAGCAGGCTATGAAGAAAGAGTTGGAAGCTATCCACTTCTTTGAACGTTGCAATCAGTTTTAAGTAGTATCAGCAAAAATCAATAATAATGAATATCAAGGAATATATCAAACAATGGGCAGAATCCTATAAAACAGATCTTATAGAGAATATCATGCCGTTCTGGATGGAACATGGTCTTGACCGCAAGCATGGCGGTGTCTACACTTGTGTTAACCGTGACGGATCTTTGATTGATACCACTAAAAGTGTGTGGTTCCAGGGACGCTTCGCCTTCATCTGTGCCTACGCTTACAACAACGTGGAGCACAATCAAGAATGGCTCAACGCTGCAAAATCCACCCTCGATTTTATTGAGCGTCACTGTTTCGACACAGATGGTCACATGTTCTTCTCTGTAACAGAAGACGGCACGCCGCTACGCAAGCGTCGTTACGTGTTCAGCGAGACGTTTGCAACCATCGCCATGTCCGAATATGCGCTCGCTACAGGTGACAAGACATATGCAGAAAAAGCTCTTAATCTGTTTAAGAACACACAGCGTTTTCTTGAGACACCGGGGTTTCTAACACCAAAATATGAGCCAGCAGTTGATTTGCAAGGACACAGCATTGTAATGATTCTCATCAATGTAGGTTCACGTTTGCTCAAAGTTATCGAAGATCCTAACATCAACCGCCAGATTGATGAATCGATAGCCAAGTTGCGCAAGTATTTCATGCACCCGGAATTTAAGGCGCTGCTCGAGTCGGTAGGTCCAAATGGCGAGTTTATAGACACTTGCATGGGGCGCACCATCAATCCCGGTCACTGCATCGAAACCTCATGGTTCCTCATGGACGTAGCTAAGAACCGTGAATGGGATAAGGACATTCTGGACACTGCTCTCACCATTTTCGACTGGTCATGGGACTGGGGGTGGGACAAGCAGTATGGTGGTATTATCAACTTCCGTGACTGCCGCAACCTGCCATCACAAGACTATTCGCAGGATATGAAATTCTGGTGGCCACAGACCGAAACTATCATTGCTTGTCTCTATAGCTTCCTCGCCACAGGCGACGAGAAATATCTCTATCGTCATGAGCGCATCAGCGAGTGGACTTATGCCCACTTCCCTGATAATGAGTTTGGCGAATGGTATGGCTATCTGCACAGAGATGGCACCGTAGCACAGCCTGCCAAAGGAAATCTCTTCAAGGGACCTTTTCACATTCCGAGAATGATGATAAAGGCATACACGTTGTGCCAAGAGATATTAAATAGTAATTTGTAAACTATAAATGATATGATAATATGTAAGAAAAACTTTTCTGTCTTTATGCTGTTAAGTGTGTTGGGCATCAGTTTCCCAATGACACTCTTTGGTCAATCAGTCACAGTTTTTTCTAATGCTAAAGGACAATATCGAATACCTTCCATCGTGGAATGTAAATCCGGCAAGTATATTGCTTTCACAGATCATCGCTACCAAAACCAGGATATTGGTGGTGGCAGACATCTGGATATAGTAATGAAAGAAAGTAAGGATTGCGGACGGAACTGGACTAGTACAGAGAAGATAGTGGCTAAAGGCGGGAATGGAATCCCAACAAGTTTTGACTGTGCTCATGGAGATGCCGCAACGGTGGTGGACAAAAAGTCGGGTAGAATTCTCATGATGTGTGCCTCAGGAGGTATAAGTTACTGGGAAAGTAATCGCAAGAAACCTCTCATGATGGGCAGATATTATAGTGATGATGAAGGAAAGACTTGGAAAGGAACTGATGTTACAAAGGAAATATATGACTTGATGCCAGATGTTCAGCAAGCATTCTTCGCAAGTGGAAGAATCTGCCAAAGCCGTTTGATTAAGGTTGGTAAATACTATCGTATCTATGCCGTCTTAGCAACACGTGAGGGTAATCGTGTTCTATATAGTGATAATTTCGGCGAAACTTGGCTTTTGTTGGGTAACAATGTTGCTGATTCGGCCCCTAAGGGCGATGAGGCAAAGATTGAGGAGTTGCCTGATGGGAATGTCTTGCTAAGTAGTCGTATTGCTAGCGGTCGCCTTTTCAACATTTACAAGTATGAAAACCCGAAAAAGGCAACTGGCATATGGGGAAATACTGTGCTATCCCATAAAGAAAACAATGGAGTAGCAGGCAGCAGTAATGCTTGCAATGGAGAAATACTGTTGGCTGATGCCCATAAAAATGGCAAGAAGGTAAAACTTCTTCTGCAGAGTATCCCATTAGGCCCTCAGCGTTCTCATGTAGGCATTTTCTATAAAGTGTTGGAGTCTCCAAAAGATTATGTCTCACCAGAAGTTATAGCAAAAGACTGGGAGGGATCTTATCAAGTGAGTGACACATCATCTGCCTATTCTACCATGGTTCAATCTAAGGATGGCAGTATTCTTTTCCTCATGGAGGAAAATGCTTTCCGACATCCTGAAACAGAGTCAGATGATTACTATGATATTCGTTTTGTAAAGTTGAGTATACAACAGATTACAAATAATCAGTATAAATAACAATAAAAATTATCTTTTTATATTACCATAAAAACCTCTAATATGAGATCAGATTTAAAACAATTAGCAATGGCAGTATCCCTGGGATGCTTGGGGGCAACTCCAACATTGGCAGGTACAAGTGGCATTACTGTTAATGCCACACAGCAATCGGCCTCTTGCACAGGTGTAGTTGTTGATGAAATTGGGGAAACCGTAATCGGTGCCTCCGTTATCATCAAGGGTACAAGTAACGGAACTGTAACCGACTTGGATGGTAAATTTTCCTTGCCGGGAGTGAAGAATGGTGACATCATTGTGATATCCTACATTGGTTACGATACTCAGGAAATCAAGTATGACGGCCAGCCGCTTCAAGTAAAACTTAGTGAAAGCAAGCAAACCTTGGCAGAGGTGGTTGTAACAGGTTATGGTGGTCAGCAAAAGCGTGGTACTTTGACTACGGCTATCGCCAAGATGGACAATCGCGTTTTAGAGACGGCAGCTGTGAGTAATGCGGGTTCAGCCTTGCAAGGTAGCGTGACTGGTCTTCGTGTCACCCAAACTACAGGTCAGCCAGGTTCTGAACCGACTATCACCCTTCGTGGTGGTGCCAGCATCAATGGTGGTTCAGATGGTGCCTTGATTGTTGTTGACGGCATCATTCGTGAAAGTTTGGGAGATATCAATCCTGCTGATATTGAATCAATTCAAGTGTTAAAGGATGCCGCATCTACAGCTATCTATGGTGCCCGTGCCAATGGCGGTGTAATTCTCGTACAGACGAAAAGTGGCAAGCAAGGTAAGGCTACTGTTAACTACAAGGGTAAGCTCGGTATGAACTTTGCGCGTTTGGGCTATGACATGTTAGATGCTCATGATTACATCTACTATAATCGCTTGGGGTATCAGCGGTATGCTAATGTTTCTGGTGCCAACAAATTGGAAAACCAAACAGGTTATGGTACCAATTCTAATCTTTGTGATGTCAAGTTTCTTGATGACACCAACAAAAATTTGCTGTCAAAGGGTTGGTTACAGATGAAAGACCCTGTGACAGGCAAGGACCTCATCTATAAAGATTACAATGGTGAACTTGACGATGCTTCCTTCCGTGATGTATCCCTCACTCAAGACCATTATGTTAGTGTGGCTGGTGGTTCAGATAAAGGAACTTTCTTCACATCTTTAGGCTATTATGATGAGGATGGTATGGTTCGTGGAACAGGTTACCAGCGTTTCAATGGTAGCGTGAATGCCAGTTATAAAGTGTTGCCTATTTTGAATGTGAAGGCAGGTGCCACTTATAGTTGGGCAAAGAAACCAGAACTTTGGATTGGAGAATATGAGTTTTTCTATCGCACACGTTCACAGCGCCCTACTTGGAATCCATATTTGGAGGATGGATCTCCTGCACCAGGTTGGAGTACCAGTGATGGTAATCCAGATTACTATCGTTCTCGTTTGACACGTGAGAACTGTACACGCAAATCAACTTATAACTTGGGTTGGGATTTGGATATCATTCCTAAGAAACTCACTTGGAGTGCGAATGCGTCACTCTATCATTATGACTATCAAAATGAAAAGTTTGATAAGAGTTTTCAGCCGCAAACTTCAAATGTCCCTAACAACGTGAGAACGGCAGTGGCAGAAATTTCTAGATTTTCGAATGTGCAGATAAATACTACACTCAATTATAAAGATACTTTTGCTGAAAATCATAATGTGGATGCCATGATTGGTGGTGAGTATTTCGATCACAATACTTTTGATTTCTCTGCAGAGACTCAGAATTCGCCTACAGATGACATTCCTACATTGAACGCAGGTGCCACAAGAAGTAAAACTTACAGTTACAAGTCTCGTTATCGTATTGAGTCCTTGTTCGGTCGCATCAATTATGATTATCAACAGAAATACCTGCTGTCTTTTACGGCACGTTATGACGGTATCTCAAAGTTGAAGGATAATCGATGGGGTTTCTTCCCTGGAGTAAGTGCAGGTTGGAATGTAACTCAGGAGGAATGGTGGAAAAACTCTAAGATTTCCAATATCATCACCAATATCAAACCTCGTATCAGTTATGGTGTGAACGGTAACGTGAATGGCATTGATGATTTTGCCATCTATGGTGTATATAAGCAGATAGAGGATAAAACCTATAATGGGCAGACTGCCTATTACAACTCTACATTGCTGAATACAGGTTTGAGATGGGAGCAGAGTCGTTCTCTTGAAATCGGCCTTGACTTGGGGTTCTTGAACAATCGCTTGGCTTTTATTCTCGATTATTATAACCGCACCACAGATGATTTGTTGACCAACCTCAACTTGCCTGCATATACTGGTTTTATGTCGATGAAGACTAATCTCGGTAAGTTGCGCAATACTGGATTTGAGATGGAAATAAGAGCTAATATTCTCAATAATCCTAAGGGATTCAAGTGGGATATCAGTGCCAATTTAACTTCTGTAGCCAATAAGATTTTGCAGTTGCCTAACAGTGATAAGCCAAACAATCAACTTGATGGCTACGAAGTGGCAAATGGCACAAAGAAAGATGCTAATGGCAAGCAGGTAACCAAATGGATAGGAGGTTACGCAGAAGGTGGTAAGTTGGGTGACATCGTTGGTTATAAGCAGCAACATATTTTCAAGGATTGGGATGATGTAAAAGCTCATGCCAACATGCGTATCGATGAGGTTGCAAAATTGTATGGTCCTGGTCTTGCTAATGAAATCAATCCAGCCACAGGTAAGACATATGCAACAAGTGCAGGATGGAAACCTATCGAACCAGGAGATGTATGCTGGGAGGATGTAAACCAGGATGGTACAATCAACTCTTTGGACAAGAGTGTATTGGGTAATATTTTCCCAAATGTTACAGGTGGTTTCTCTACCACGCTTGCCTATAAGAACGTATCTCTCTATGCACGTTTCGATTATGCTCTTGGACATACAATCTATAATCATCTGAAAGCTCGTTCTATGGGTCAGTATCAGGGACAGTTTAACAACATTACTTTAGTAAAGGATATGTGGAGCGAAGATAATCCAAACTCAGACTATCCTGCCTATTCATACGCAGATCAGTTGAACAAGAAAAATCTGAGTCGTGAGAGTGATGGCACTGATATTGATGGCCATAGTTCAAGAATGTATGAAAAGGGAGATTACCTTGCACTGCGAGAGATAACCCTTAACTGGAACATTCCAACTAAGTGGCTTACTCATATCGGCATCAGCAAAGCTTCAGCTTATATCACAGGACAGAATCTCTTCTATATCACTGGATATGACGGAGCTTCTCCTGAGCCAAAACTCGATAGCTATTATAAAGGTGTAGACGTGGGGCGTTATCCAACTCCTCTCACCCTTCTTTTCGGACTTAATGTAACATTCTAAACCGTCTTTAACATGAAGATTAAAAATATATTTATTACAGCCCTTGCAGCCTTGTCTTTGACAAGCTGCATGGACTTGGAGCCAGTAAGTAGCATCAGCGATAGCAAGTACTGGAAGGATCAGGCTCAATTTGCAGCCTTCAATGTAGGTTTGCAAGGCTTGTTCAGGGAAAAAAGTTTCCAATTCTATGAATGGGGAGAATTGCGTACAAACCTCTATGCCGGTACACCATTCTCAGGTGAGGCTGTACATTACAATAACTTATTCAATAATACGCTCAATGCCACAACCCCAGAAGTTACTGATTTCGGTGGGGTTTATACCATCATCAACCAGATAAATCTTATGATTTCGCACACAGAAAATACAGATGTGTTGAACGAGGCGCAGAGAAAAACATATCTTGGTGCGGCATATGGTATGCGAGCTTATCTATATTTCCATCTGCTCAGAACCTATGGTAAAGCGGTGCTTTGGCTCGATTACACAACAGGAAACAAGGTAGACATCGGCAATATGGGTAAGGCAGAGGCTTCTGCACAGGAGGTGATGGAACAAATCAAAAAGGACATCAAGGCTTCTGAGGATGCGTATGGTGCAGACATGAGTTTTACCAATGGCAGAGTCTACTGGTCTCATCCAGCTACAGAGGTACTGAAGGGTGAGGTATATCTGTGGAGCGGTAAGCAGATGAATGGTGGTAATAGTGATTATACAATAGCCAAGACTGCTTTAGAAAGCTTAAAAACGGCAGATGTAGCCTTGGAGAACAATTATCGTCAGGTATTCGCTTTTGATAATAAAGAGAATAAAGAAATCATCTTTGCTATTCATAATGGACGAGATGAGTATAATATGTTTAATGATGCTTTGCGTTACAATCTTGTGATGAATCAGATGATGATGGAAAACTATTATCTTTCTGATGGTACCCAAATGAGCAAGAGTGAGATGAGTGACATGAGTGGTGCAGTATATATTCCACTCAACACCAAGCTATATAAGGACTTGTTCCGTGAAGGAGATACCCGCCGACAGTATAGCTTGAAGGATTGTTATACAAAAAATGCTGATGGTAGTTTGCAGTATGTGGGAGTGGTTCAGTATAAATTCATAGGCGTATCTCTTCCAGGCAATTCTTATCGTAGTTTTCTTGAAGACTATCCTATCTATCGGTACGCAGATGCACTTTTGTTATTGGCAGAGACAAAGATTCTGTTAAACGAAGATCCTTCAGCCGAAATCAATGCAGTTCGTGAAAGAGCATACGGCAAGGAATATTTTGCAGAACATAAAGATCAGCTGGCTTATCCAAATGATACCGATAACTCTTTTTATGCAAACAACCCGTTTGTGGGTAGTGATGCCAATCCTATTGAGGCTGTCTTGAAAGAACGTTGCCGTGAGTTCTTACTCGAGGGTAAACGTTGGTATGACCTTCGCTTGATGGGTGCTGAATATTGTACTAAGTATACTTCAGCTAACGCCAAACGATTGTTGTGGCCTATTGATCAAAATTCTTTGGGTGAGAATAGTCTTTTGAAACAGACAGAGGGATATAATAATTAAATTAGGTGGCACATATAGTTAATTTCATCTTAAAATGAAGTGTATTACGTCGTTTTTAGTTTTATCTATAGCGGTAATTATAAATAGTTGTAGTATGATGAAATCAAATATTGAAACACAATTCTCAAATATAAAACTCATATCTGGCTTCCCCTCAGGGGAGGCCGGGTATGACCTAGGAGTCTCGGCCTGCTACGCTGGCTTCATTGGCGATTACCTCATTGTCGCAGGCGGCTGTAATTTTCCGGAGCCTGGTAAGAAAAAGTACTATTCAGGTATCTATGCCGCAAAGATAGCGGAAAATGTAGATTCTCTTAATTGGAAAATGATTGGTAATTTACCTGAACCAGCAGCCTATGGTGGAGTAGTAACTTTGGACGACAGTCTGATATTTATTGGTGGGTGCAATTCTGAACACAGTTTGCGAACCGTATTAAGTATCCAACTGGATAAGAAAGCAGATAAACCAATAATGCATTTTTTGCCAGTTTTACCATGTACAGTGGACAATAGTGGTGTGACAGTCATGGGAAATCAACTCTTTGTCGTTGGTGGTAATCAGGATGGACATCCGTCAAGTTCCTTACTCAGACTGGATATGGTAAAGAATAATAAGTGGATATATGAAAAACAAATGCCAGGTTATCCTAGAGTACAACCCGTATGTGCTGCCAACAATGGTACTATCTATGTTTGGGGAGGTTTTTATGAAAATAGTGATTCTAGCGTAGTGTTCACATCTGGTTTGAGTTATGATCTCTTTGCAAAAAGATGGACATCGCTGACATCACCTAAAAACTTGCAGGGTAAGGAACTAACCTTGACTGGTGCTACGGCTATGATTGTGAATTCTTCTCCAAATACTTCCAAAGTGATCTGTGCTGGTGGGGTCAATCAAGAAATCTTCTTGGATGCCATTAGTGGAAAATATTCTCTTGTAGCAAAGGAGAATTATCTTAAGAAAGATATCTCGTGGTATCGTTTTAACGATTGCCTTTTGGCTTATGATTTGAACACAGAACAGTGGAATACTCCTGTAGCAGAAAGTCATTTGTTGGCACGGGCTGGTGCACAAGTAGCCTTACATGATAAAACTTTATATTATGTAGGAGGTGAATTAAAACCTGGACTTCGGTCTGCGGGGATTATTAGAGTTGATTTGAACACGAAATAAAAAGGATGAAAGTTGCAGACAGGTAACTGTTCTATAAAAAGGTAAAACCTGCTTTTAAATCATAAACATAAAGAAAAAACTTTGCAGAACTCACCCTCGGAACAGGCGTAGGATCGGCTATCGTGGTTAACGGACAGCTGATTTATGGTTGTAACGGTTTTGCCGGTGAGTTGGGACACATGTTGGTGAATCTTGACGGAAGACCATGCGGCTGTGGCAGAGAGACTATCGGGTTCATTGCTGCGACAAAATTAGAATTGATTCAACAACAATAAATCAGTTAAATACATTATTTATAGTTAAAAAAATCATTAATACTAACGACTATGCGCGTAATTATTGAAAAAAAATATGATGAGCTGTCACGATGGGCTGCCAATCACGTAGTAGAGACAATCAACAAGTTTGCTCCAACAGCAGAGCGTCCATTCGTACTCGGTTTACCAACCGGTTCATCCCCAATGGGCATGTATGCAGCGCTTATAGAGGCTGTCAAGGAAGGCAAGGTTTCATTCAAGCACGTCATTACTTTCAACATGGATGAATACGTAGGTTTGCCAGAGTCTCATCCAGAGAGCTACCACTCATTCATGGCAAAGAATCTGTTCGATCACATCGATTGCCCTAAGGAGAACATCAATATTCTCAACGGTAATGCAGAAGACCTCGAGGCTGAGTGTGAACGCTATGAGCAGAAGATCAAGGATGCAGGCGGTATCGACCTCTTCATCGGCGGCATTGGTCCTGACGGTCACATCGCCTTCAATGAACCTTACTCTTCCCTCACCTCACGCACCCGTGTGAAGACTCTCACCACCGACACCCGCATCGCCAACTCACGCTTCTTCGGCAACGATCCAGAGGCTGTTCCTGCATTGGCTCTTACCGTAGGTGTAGGCACCGTGATGGATGCAAGAGAGGTGATGATTCTCTGCAATGGTCACAACAAAGCACAGGCTCTCCACGCTGCCATCGAAGGTCCTGTTACACAGGCTTGGACCATCAGCGCACTCCAGCTCCACAAGCACGGCATCATCATCTGTGATGAAATGGCTACAGACGAGTTGAAGGTGGGCACCTACCGCTATTTCAAGGACATCGAGAAGGACAATATCTAACAGACCACTCGACCGAGAAAATTCCAACATCATCAATATATATATTACATTACATAAATATATTACGTTATGAGATTAAATCTTAGTTCACAAATCGTACTCAACAAGGTACCTGTGGAATTCTACAAGCCTAAAACGACCGTGGAATACTCCGAAATCTCCCACATGGAGAAAATTCATACCGATATCTTCGCGTCTGTAAGCGAAGGCTGTAGTCATATTGCTGATTCCATTGAGAAGGGCATTAAGGCTGCCCAGCACGAAGGCAAGTACTACGTGATGGCATTGGGCACAGGCCTCTCTGTCAATCCTGTATATGATGAATTGGTAAGCCGCTACGAGAAGAAGAATCTGAGCTTCCGCAATGTAGTGGTATTCAATGTATACGAGTATTACCCACTCAGCAATGACAGTTCTATCCGCAGCATCAACCAGCTCAAGGAGCATTTTCTCGACCGCGTGGATATTACAGAACAGAATATCTTCACTCTCGATGGCAGCATCGCACAGGAAGCTGTACAGGACACCTGTCGCCTCTATGAGCAGCGCATCAAGACCTTCGGCGGTCTCGACGTAGCTATCCTCGGCATCGGCCGCATGGGTAATATCGCAGCCAACGAACCGGGTTCAAGCATCCAGTCGCTCACCCGTATCATCCTCATCGGCAATATGTCACGCGAGGAGATGGAAAACAGCTTCAAGACCAAGGAGCAGGTTCCTCCATGTTCACTCACGATGGGTGTAGGTACTCTCCTGACAGCCAAGACCATATTCCTCACAGCATGGGGCGACGAAAAGTCTGAGATTATGCAAAAGGTGATAGAGGGCAACATCACAGACACCCTGCCTGCTACTTTCCTGCAGACGCACCCAGACGCACAGGTAGTATTGGATTTGAGCGCAGCTGCACATCTTACCCGCATTGAGCACCCTTGGTTGGTTTCATCATGCGAATGGACAGACAAGTTGGTACGTTCTGCACTGGTATGGCTCTGCCAGAAACTCGGTAAGCCTATCCTGAAGTTGACCAATAAGGATTATAATGAGAACGGACTGAGCGAGCTTCTGGCTCTCTATGGTTCTGCCTATAATGCCAATATCAAGATTTTCAATGATTTGCAGCATACCATTACCGGATGGCCAGGTGGTAAGCCAAATGCCGATGATACCTATCGTCCGGAGCGTGCAACACCATTCCCTAAGAAGGTTATCGTGTTCTCTCCACACCCAGATGATGATGTTATCTCAATGGGAGGAACCATCCGTCGACTGGTACAGCAGAACCACGATGTGCATGTAGCTTACGAAACATCAGGAAACATTGCTGTGGGTGATGAGGAAGTAACAAGATTCATGCACTTTATCAATGGTTTCAACCAGCTTTTTGCAGACTCAAAAGACAGCATCATCTCTAATAAATATAAGGAAATCAAGACCTTCTTTGCCAAGAAGAAGGAGAGTGACTTCGATACAAGAGATATCCTGACCATCAAGGGACTGATTCGCCGTGGTGAGGCTCGTACCGCTTGTACCTATAATGATATTCCGCTTGACCATGTCCACTTCCTCGACCTGCCATTCTATGAGAGCGGCAAGATAGAGAAGTTGCCTATGACCGAGCAGGATGTAGAGATAGTGAGAGCTCTGTTGCAGAAGGTGCAGCCGCATCAGATTTATGTAGCCGGCGACCTTGCTGACCCTCACGGAACCCACAAGAAGTGTACCGATGCCGTTCTGGCAGCTATCGACGAAGAGAAGAAAGCGGGTGCAGAATGGTTGAAGGATTGCCGCATCTGGATGTATCGTGGTGCCTGGGCAGAATGGGAGATTGAGAATATCGAAATGTGTGTTCCATTGAGCCCTGAGGAGTTGCGGGCAAAGCGTAACTCTATCCTCAAGCATCAGTCGCAGATGGAGAGTGCTCCTTTCTTGGGTAATGATGAGCGCCTGTTCTGGCAGAGAGCCGAGGACCGTAACCGTGCTACAGCATCGCTCTACGACCAGTTGGGTCTGGCATGCTATGAGGCCATGGAGGCTTTCGTGGAGTACAAGCCATTGTAAAACCTGTTTTTAAATCATAAATATTCATGAATATGAACAAAAGAAATTTCATGTTTCTTGCCCTATTGGGTTCCATGGTTCTTTATGGTCATGGCGAAGTAAGGGCGCAAGATGCCAGCAGATGGCATAATGTAGATGTCAATCAGCAGAATCGTGCTCCTCGCCGTGCTGCGTTCTTTGCTTTCGAGAATCAGGATAAGGCTCAGGCTTTCGAGAAGAAAAATTCTGCCAACTACCTTTCTATGGAAGGTACTTGGAAATTTAATTTCGTCAAGGACTACAACAAGCGTCCTGCCAATTTCTTCGCTGCCAACTTTGATGATTCTCAATGGAAGGATTTTCCTGTACCTGGCTTGTTTGAACTGAATGGCTATGGCGACGCTACTTATAAGAATATCGGTTATGCCTGGGCTACCCAGTTTGACCCAAATCCTCCTTATATCAGCGAACTCAACAACTATACGGGTTCCTATCGCCGCACCTTTGACCTGCCTAAAGACTGGAAGGGCAAGGATGTATATTTCCATGTAGGTTCTGCTACCAGCAACTTGACTCTCTGGGTGAATGGCAAGTATGTGGGATATAGCGAAGACAGCAAGGTGGCTGCAGAGTTTAATATCTCCAAATATCTGAAACCAGGCAAAAATCTCATTGCCATGCAGGTGATGCGCTGGTGTGATGGTTCTTATTTTGAGGATCAGGACTTCTGGCGTTTTACAGGAATTGCCCGTGAGGTATATCTCTATGCCCGTCCGAAAGTTCATGCAGCCGATATCCGTCTGGATGCAGGTTTGGAAAATCAATACCGGGATGGTGTCCTGAACTATCAGGTAGCCTTGAAGGGTGGTAAGGCTAATGTTACTCTTACATTATGTGATAAGGATGGCAAGAAGATTGCTGAGGCTTCTGGTGTACAGGGTACTATCAAGGTGCCTGCGGTGAAGGCATGGACTGCAGAAACACCTTATTTATATAAGGCATTCATCACTTTGAAAAACAAGCAGGGTGTATCGGAGGTCATTCCTCAAAAGATAGGTTTCCGCAATGTGGAAATCAAGAATGCACAACTCCTGGTCAATGGAAAGCCTCTCCTAATCAAGGGTGCTAACCGTCATGAAATGGATCCTGATGGTGGCTATGTGGTCAGTGTGGAGCGCATGATTCAGGATATTAAGATTATGAAGCAGTTGAATATCAACGCTGTTCGTACCTGTCATTATCCTGATGATCCTCGCTGGTATGACCTCTGTGATGAATATGGAATCTATGTGACTGCCGAGGCAAACCTTGAATCTCATGGTATGGGATATGGTGAGAAATCTCTCGCCAAGTTCCCTGAATACCTCCAGACTCATATCGAGCGTAACGAGGGTAATGTGAAGACTTTCATCAACCATCCTTCCATCATCGTATGGAGTTTGGGTAATGAGGGTGGCTATGGTATCAACTTCGAGAAGGCCTATGACTGGGTGAAAGCCTATGATCAGACTCGTCCTGTGCAGTATGAGCGTGGTGGATATGACAGTAAGACCGATATTCATTGTCCGATGTACATCGACTACGAGGAGAGTGAGAAATATTGCAAGAGTGATGGCGTAAAACCTTATATCCAATGTGAGTATGCTCATGCGATGGGTAACTCAGAGGGCGGTTTCAAGGAGTACTGGGATCTGATTCGCAAATATCCTAAGTATCAGGGTGGATACATCTGGGACTTTGTAGATCAGGGTCTGCGTGACAAGAGTCCGATTACAGGCAAGGAAATCTTTACCTATGGTGGCGACTATGGGCGTTATCCTGCCAGTGACTACAACTTCAATTGCAATGGTATTATTGCTCCAGACCGCCGTTTGAATCCGCATGCCTACGAAATCCAGTATTGGCATCAGAATGTATGGATCAAGGATCTGGATGCTGTGAATGGTGCTTTCAATATCTATAATGAGAATTTCTTCAAGAATATTGACGACCTGCACCTTACTGCAACTATCTATGCCAATGGCGTGAAGTTATCTACTGTTGAGATTCCTGAGACTAAGGGTATTGCTCCTCAGACAACTAAAATGGTGAAGAGTGATGCTTTGAAGTATGCTATTGCTGAAGCAGAGACTGAACACGGTAAGGAGGAGATTACAGTCAATTTTGCCTTTGCCAGCGATGGTACAGAACCATTGGTAGAGAAAGAACAGGTGATAGCCCGCCAGCAGTTTGTCATCAATGAATATCAGTTTGATAAGGTAGATACTCCTATTGCAACGACTTCTACTAAGATTCCTGGTAAGAAAGGGAAACTCCAGAGTACTAGCAATATAGAGGTAGAGGAAACCAATAGCTATGTGAAGGTTTCTGCCAAGAGAATGTCGGTTACTATAGGCAAGAAGACGGGTTTGATAGACTATCTTGACGTGGACGGTGAACCTATCTTGAAATTCCGCGAGAGCATGAAGCCTGAATTCTGGCGTGCTCCTACTGATAATGATTATGGTGCTTCTTTGCAGAAGGAGTTGAAGGTTTGGAAAAATCCTGTAATGAACTTGAAGTCATTCGACAAGAGTGAGATGAAGGATAGTGTTGTTTTGACGGCTACCTTTGAAATGCCTGAGGTGAAGGCTGAGTTGGTACTTCGTTATCGCATCAATGCGGTAGGTGAGGTTTCTGTTACCGAGAAGATGACCACGGATAAAGCGGCTAAGATAGCTGACTTGTTCCGATATGGTATGGTATTGGATTTGCCTGCATCATTCTCTAAGTTGGAGTATTATGGCCGTGGTCCGGGGGAGAATTATATCGACCGTCATTCTTCTACCTTTATTGGCAAATATGAGTCGGATGTAAAGGATGAGTATTATCCTTATATTCGTCCTCAGGAGAGTGGCAACCATACAGATATCCGTTATTTCTCCATCTTCAATCCTGCATCAGGCAAGGGTATTACTTTCGAGGGTTATGCTCCGATGGAGTGCAGTGCCATTCCTTATTCTATTGAGGATTTGGATTCTGGCGATAAAAAGGAGCATGCTTGGGGACAGCATAGCGGTGATTTGGTTGACAAGGGCTTGACACAGGTACATATCCAGCAACGCCAGTACGGTTTAGGTTGCATCGACAGCTGGATGTCTAAGCCTATGGAGAAATACCGCATGCATTATGGCGACCGCGAATTCCGCTTCGTCATCAAGGCAAAGTAGTTTTAACATGAAGAATTCTTTTTTTGTACGTGAATAGGGTTAGATTGTGCGGTGCTTTCCTGCAGATTTGTAGGCGGCACCGCTTTTCTGTTTCTGTGCGTTTTGTACATGCTTATCCTCTATATTTACCCTTCTACTATCTTCCATTCACCAATGGTTCGCTTCTGGCTGTTGTAGTTGATTCCTACTTTTACCATTCGTTTGCCGTCAGCTGAATAAGGAATGAGATAGCCTTTGTCATCAATCTGTTGCAAAGCTTCCTCAGCCGTCTTATCAAACTTCAATTCCATCACATAGATTGTATCCGGCATGTGAAGAACGGCATCTGCTCTGCCTATTGCACTATCCTCCTCCACCAAGATGTAAGCACCCATCAAATTAAAAATGAGATAAAAGACCGTTTGGAAGTCCTTCTCGTTCTTGTTGGCAAGTCGATTGGAGATACTGGCGAGATAAGCCTGCATTTTCTGCAAAGCACCATCCATATTATTGTTATATAGTTGCTCCAAAAAGTCGAAGATGAAACTATTATTGTTCAACGATATTGGAGAGAGATAGTTAGGAGCCAAGGAACGAACCATTCCTACACGCACTTCCTTGTTTGGATAATCCAGCTGATAGCTCTGCAAGATAGGGTTATACTTCTTGATGGTAAGATACCCGCTCTGATAAAGCAATGGTAAAGCAGAAGTCATCTGCTCAGGAGAGACATCGAAATCATCCACCCCTACGGATTTCTGTTCTATATCCATCACCCCCACATGATGTTTGCGTAAAGTGTTGATAATGTATGCAGGAGTACCTGAACTAAACCAATAAGCTGCTATCTCCTTACTTCTCAACGCTTTAACCAGACTAAACGGATTAAACACATCTTCTGATTTTTTACTGAAATGATAACCATCATAATATGAACTCAACTCGGCAACCGTTTCATCAAAAGTTTTTCCCAAAGACTTGGCTAGCAACTCAATATCAGGCTTCATCGCCGTCAGTAGTTCTGTCTTGCTGATACCACAGATAGCAGAATACTGATCGAACATGCTGATATTATCCAAATTATTGATCTCGCTAAAGATACTCAACTGAGAGAACTTGGTGATACCCGTGATAAAGGTAAATTTCAGCCAAGGGTCGAGATATTTCAATGGGCTATAGAACTTCCTCATAACCAAGCGCAATGGCATCAAACTTTCCTTCTCATGCACGACATCCAAGAGAGAAGCATCATATTCGTCTATCAAAACGACCACCTTTTGACCCGTCTGCTTATAGGCACGCTTTACCAAAGACTGCAAACGCTGGCTCGGCTGCACCGCCAATTCGTCACGTCCATAGACCTGCTCGTATTCTGAAAGCATGTAGCCCAGCATCTCTTCTAACCCTTCGGGTGTCTGATTTTTGGCAGTACTCATGTCGAAGTGAAGAACAGGATGCTTCACCCATTCTTTCTCATATTCGCCAAGTGCCAAACCATCAAACAGTTCCTTCCTGCCCTCATAATATGCCTGGAGCGTAGAGACAAAAAGCGACTTACCGAATCGTCTTGGACGACTCAGAAACACATATTTAGAACCATTACGCAAGAAATCGACAATATACCTTGTCTTATCTACGTACACATAATTACCCTCTCGTATATCAGAGAAAGTTTGCATTCCTACTGGGTATTTTCTTATCTCTTCCATAGCCATATTACTTTAGACGGTGCGAAGTTACGAATAAAATATCAGATACGCAAATAAAAAGACAAAAAAAAGAGAGGCGAGCTTCACAGCCAGCCTCTCCCGAGAGATTTATAGAAAATGCCACTCATGGCATTCCTATATCTTGATTAAAAATATTATTAAAATTAATATTCTGGATTCTGCTGAAGAGCCTTGTTGTAATCAATCTCAGACTGTGGGATAGCCATAATGGTACGATAATCATTATACTTTATCTCTTGGTTAGCCTGATTTGTTACACTCTGATGATTACGCCAGTAAGCGAATGTAATCTGGTTCTCGCAGAACATCTCGATTTCATATTCATGAAGAATGTCTGCAAGTGTAACAGAAGCCTTATCTGTATAATCAGCAATACGGTTCTTGTCGATAGCATTGATATACTGAGCAGCTTTTGCACTGGTCTTTGCCAAATCGTATGAACCAGGGTTATCAAGATGCCACTGAGCCTCAGCTGCAATCAGATACATCTCTGAGAGACGGAGCAACTTCGTGTTGTTAACATAGAGATTGCCGTTACGACCCGGATACTTGTTAGGATAGAAACCAGCAGTCTTCTTATAGCTAGCTGCAGACTGATTCTTAACCAAGCCGGCACGAATATCTTTATAATTTACTTGTTTAACCTTACCAGCATCATCTTTCACCGAATCTATCTGAGTTACAAGATACTTATACAGGTAACCCTCCTCGTTGAAAGCATTCTCTGAGTAACCACTAGCATCACAGTAGTAACCTGGAGCATAACGCTGCTGGTTGTATTTTTCTGTCTGCAGGAACTCCAGAATAGTTTCATCTGCCTTCTCCTTTGTCCAAGCCTCTACGTAATTGTCGCGGTTCAACATTTTGTAACCACCTTTACCAATCACTTCCTTAGCATCAGCCAAAGCCTCTGCATACTGACCATTATAGAGGTAAGCACGGGCACGAAGACCAAGAGCAGCATAATAGTTGAAATAACCATTTTCAGGTTTCTTTTTAAACAAAGGAAGCGCATCCGTAAACTGCTTGATAATGAATGTGTATGTAGATGCCAAATCTGTACGAGTACCCTTGTAACCCTTGTCAAATACCTGGTCAGAAAGAACCAGACCGAGTTCGCTTGCAGGATTCTCAACAGTAGTAGGGATGTGGCAGAACATACGAGCCAAGTCGAAGTGCAACATACCTCTCCAAGCTAAAAGCTGTCCTTTATAGTCATTGATTTCGGCAGCATCGCCTTCAACCTTGCCACTTTCAATAGACTTCAATGCACTATTCACATTACCCAAAGCCTGGTAGAATGCGAAATATGCATTATCATTGAATGAACCTTTAGAATTGTACATGTAAAATCTGAGCTCACCCAACTGATTGTTGTCTGCAGTTACCTTGAAATCGTTGCAACGAGTATCTGCGAAGAGAGCGAATTCTGATGCATAAGTCATTCTGCTTTCTGTCAATACATAAGCAATACCATTTACTGCATTACGCAAGTCTGATGTAGTTGTGATAGCTGACTCAGTAGGCAACTCAACAGATGGCTCCTGGTCCAGGAAGTCGCTGCATGATGAGAACATCATGCTAGCGGCAATACCCAATGCTAAATATATCTTTTTCATATCCTTTTTCCTATGAATTAATTAAAAACTAAAGTTGAGACCGAACAAGAACTGTCGTGTTGTAGGAGTATCGGTCTGACGATAACCATTGATATCAACATCTGGATCAATATCCTTAGCTGCGTTGTAAATCAGGAATGGGTTTGTTGCACGGAAATAAACGCGCAAATTGCTGATATACTTCTTGAAGTAAGGCACAGTCCAACCGAATGTGATGTCACGCACACGGATGTTGTCTGTTGAGATAATCTCACGGGTAGAGAACCTATCAGAACGGAATGGGTTACCATAGATAGGACGTGGGAACTCGGTCTGGTCACCTGGCTTCTGCCAGTAGTTGCCAGCCACACGCTTAGATACATTAAATGCACCCACACGATAACCATCACTATAGGTAAGGAAGTAACCTGGATAATCGAACATGTCGGCACCAAACTGATATGAAATCATGAACGAAAGGTCGAAATCCTTATAGCGGAAGGTATTGGTCATACCGCCAACCCAGTCAGGCACACCCTTGCCTACAATGGTGCTACCAGCCTTGTTATACTCGTTGGTTACACCCTTAGACTCATCCTCAGGATCAATCCAGAACTCCATCAAACCGGTCTCAGAGTTTACACCCTTAGCCTTTGGCAAGAAGAATGTATGCATAGACTCGCCCTCACGGAGGATATACATGTTTCCGTCGCCATACTGAACGTCGTTACCATTAGGCAACTTGTTTACCTTGATACTCTGCTTGGTAAGGTTGA
The DNA here is from genome assembly GCF_949820605.1 of Segatella copri. Taxonomy (NCBI): domain Bacteria; kingdom Pseudomonadati; phylum Bacteroidota; class Bacteroidia; order Bacteroidales; family Prevotellaceae; genus Segatella; species Segatella copri. The sequence goes on along the minus strand of NZ_CATKVU010000006.1, from coordinate 3,184,880 downwards.
AGTCTGTGGTCCAGGTAAAATCCTTTGTGCGGATATTCTGAGAACTGATAGAGAACTCAAGACCCTGATTTTTCAACTCGCCAATATTGTTCCAGTATGAACTGAAACCTGTTACATAAGAAGTTGGTGAAAGGAAGAGAAGATCCTTAGTCAACTTGTTATAGTAATCGAATGTAAGAGTTACTCGGTTGAAGAGTGTCCAATCCAAACCTACGTTAAAGTTGTGAGACTTCTCCCAGCCTAATGAAGGATTAGAGATGTTGCTCCAATAGATACCCGGTTCAGAACCGTAACCGCCGGTTGTTGCGTATGTACCCATATAGCCATAGTAGTCTGTTGGCAAGTTACCATTGGTACCGTAAGAAAGACGGAGTTTCAAATCGCTGAACAGGTTGTTGCCCTCGAGGAACTTCTCGCTGCTGATGCGCCATGCACCTGATACTGAGAAGAAGTCTGCCCAACGGTTGTCTGAAGAAAGACGTGAAGAACCGTCACGACGATAGCTACCAGACAAGTAATACTTGTTGTCGTAGTTATAGTTTACGCTACCCAACCAAGACATCATGGTTGCACACTTGGTGTAGCTGGCATTGCTGTTAGCCTGACCATTAGACAACTCTGGCAACTTATGTGTAGAGTAGTTGTGAGAGCTGGCAGTCAATGCCATCAAGTTACGCTTCTCTGCCTCATAACCTACCATCGCAGTGAGATTATGCTTGTCAAAGCTGCGGGCATAGTTCAAAGTGTTGGATGAAGTCAAAGTCTTGCTGGTGTAGTTCCAACGCTGACCCATACCATTAACCGACTGACCATTACCACTATTAGGAGCCCAGAACTCACGGGTATTATTGGTCATATAGTCGAAACCGAAGATGGAACGCAATGTCAAATCGAATGGCAACTTGAGCTCACCCTCAACATTGGTCAAGCTACGCATCAACTCAGAATCCAAAGTCTCAGCTTGCTCACCGCCCTCCTGACCGAACATCAGGTTAGGATTTGAAACTGCCTTTGAGAAAGAACCTTTTGTATTATATGAACCATCCTCGTTCTTTACAGGAGCGGTAGGGTCCATAGAGAAGAGTACAGACATTGGAGCTGTTGAACCGAAACCCTGTGCCTGGTCACTCTGATCACGGAAACCAGACTGATCAGAGAATGACAGCATCTCCTTGGCAGAAATTTTAAACCAGTCTGTTACTTTGTGATCCAAGTTCAAACGTCCACTATAACGCTGGAAAGAGCTGCCTTTTACGGTACCTTCAACCTTGTTGTAGCCAAAACTGGTGAAGAACTTAGTACGGTCATTACCACCATTGATAGATACCTGATGGTCGGTAGTCAAACCTGTACGATAAACCTCTTTGTACCAATCAGTTGTCTCGTCTGTATTATAGTTGTAGAACCAGCTAGGAATTTCTCCTGCAGCAGCGGCAGCAGCGGCAGTTTCATCCATACCTTCATAATATACGAAGTAACCCTGGAGTGCATCCTTCCAATACTGCTTCATCTCGGCGCTGTTCATGGTTTCCAAAGCACTCTTCTTGGCAATATTGCTCCAACCGATTTGCATATCATAGTTTACGTGAGTCTTACCTTCCTTACCCTTCTTGGTAGTGATGATGATGACACCATTGGCAGCACGTGAACCATAGAGAGAAGATGCGGCAGCATCTTTCAATACGGTCATGCTTTCGATATCATTAGGGTTGATAGAAGAAAGAATAGACTGTGAACGGAGACCGCTGCTCTGCATGTCAGAGTTAGAGACAGGCACACCATCTATTACATACAATGGCTGGGTAGAACCGCTGAGAGAACCGATACCACGGATTAACACCTTCTGGTCAGCACCTGGGTCACCTGTTGAAGCACCAATGTTGACACCAGCCATTTTGCCTTCCAACGACTTGATGAGTGAAGACTTAGCTGCAGACATGTCCTTATCCTTCATTACTGCTGCAGAACCTGTAAAGGAAGCCTTGGTAGTTGTACCATAAGCAACAACTACGACCTCGTCCAGGGTTTTGTTGTCAGAAGTCAAAGCAATCTTCATGTTAGAACTTGCTTTAACAGTTTGTGGATTCATACCTATATAGGTAATCTCCAACTTGGAGCCGGCTGGAACATTCAAACTGAAGTTTCCATCGACATCCGTAACAGTACCCGTATTAGTACCAGCTACTTTGATTGATGCGCCAATAACAGGCTCACCATCCTCTGAAGCTACTACCTTACCGGTAACAGATGTTTGGGCAAAGGCTACTCCACAACTGAGAATTGCCCCCCCCACAAATAAAGCGATTCTTTTAAACATAATCTCTCTCTTTATTAGATAATAATTTATAAATTTATAATAATCGGCTGCAAAATTAGATTATTTTTCGGATATTTGCAAATATTTTGAAAGAAAAATTTAATAACGCACATAAAAAAGTCAGTTTTTAACACTTCTACCTTGTCATATTGCAACAAAAAGGATATTTTTGCTGCAATAAGGCTATAATTTGTAAGAACAGAAATAAGAAGGTTCTTAAGTTATCTATACCGGCATCTGCCGGGTAAGACGTATTGCTTAAATACGTAGAACAAATAGATTAAATTGTCACAGTTCTACGATTCATCGGTTCTAACAATTAGTTCCATTCGGTTGCCGGCAGTTGCCAACAAGGTTGCTGACATATATCAATAACTCTGTTGGCATATGTCAGGAACCTTGTTGACATATGTCAGGAACCTTGTTGACATATGTCAGGAACCTTGTTGGCATATGTCAGGAACCTTGTTGGCATATGTCAGGAACCCTACAAATCTAATTCCGCAGACCAACAGATACGTTATCTATAAGCATAAGATATATCTGTTTCAGACTTATTATCTGCAAAGAATAAATAGAATATCATACTGACTGCAGGGAGCGGAATACTTGACATACCACAAAAAAGAAAACGTTTACGGCACTTTTTAGTTAAAAAATTTGGGTATATTGCACATTTTTCGTAATTTTGCGCACGATTTCAACGACTAGAACAAAACAAAGTGGTTTTACACCTTATTATATATATAGAAAATGATATATGTAGGGGATGTCGTTAGTATAAACAAAAGTATTAAGATAACAATGACTCACAATTTGTTAAAAGGCAAGCGTGGCATCATCTTCGGTGCACTCAATGAGGAATCAATCGCTTGGAAAGTAGCTGTAAAGGCTGCTGAAGAGGGTGCTACTATCGCACTTAGTAATACAGCTATGGCTTTGCGTATGGGTACGCTGGATAAGCTCGCTGAACAGATCAACGCTCCTATCATCGCAGCTGATGCGACTAGCGTAGAAGACTTGGAAAAGGTATTCACAGAGGCTCAGGAGAAACTCGGTGGCAAAATCGACTTCGTGCTCCACTCTGTAGCCATGAGCCCTAACGTTCGCAAGCATCGTACATACGATGACCTCGACTACAACTTCCTGAACAAGACATTGGACATCTCTGCTATCTCTTTCCACAAGATGTTGCAGGTAGCCAAGAAGTTGGATGCTATCAACGAGTGGGGTTCTGTAGTAGCTCTCACATACGTAGCTTCTCAGCGTACATTCTTCGGTTACAACGATATGGCTGATGCCAAGAGCATGCTCGAAAGTATCGCCCGCAGCTTCGGTTACATCTATGGTCGTGAGAAGCACGTGCGCATCAACACCATCTCTCAGAGCCCTACAGCTACAACAGCAGGTAAGGGTATCAAGGATATCGAGAACATGATGGACTTCGCCGACAAGATGTCTCCACTCGGAAACGCCGTAGCTGAGGATTGCGCAAACTACTGCGTGATGATGTTCTCTGACTTCACCCGCAAGGTAACCATGCAGAACCTCTTCCACGATGGTGGTTTCTCATCAATGGGTATGAGCCTCCGTGCCATGAACCAGTATGCTAAGGATATGACTCCTTATGAGGATGAGAAAGGTAATGTTATCTACGGATAATCAGGCAGAAGAGAAAAAATCTCACTAATATACAAACAGGTATGTTCAGTAAAAATCTGAGCATACCTGTTTTTTATTCATATCCACCCTCTATCTTAAACTTGGCAACAAGCGGAAGATGATCGCTGTATCCACCCAAATATCGGGGACCGAGATAGGTGCGGAAAGGTTTCTTTCCGCCATATTTCTCATCATCTTCTAAGAGAAATGGCAAATCTCCTATCTGACAACTCATCTTAAGTCGGGAAAGCGAAGGACTGAAGAGAATCTGGTCAAGACTTCGCCAATCTCCATGCCAGCGATAAGTAGCCTTGGCACCATGAGAGCCTTTGACGCCAACAGATATATTAATAAGGTGATGCTGATAAAGATAACGAAGGGCCGGAGAATCGGAATAATCGTTGAAATCGCCGGCTACGATAATCCTTGCACTATCATTGAGCGCATAGATAGAATCTACGGCAGAAACCAGCTGGCTGGCTACCTGCAGGCGGTAGGGACGCGAAACCTGTTCGCCGCCACGCCGGCTAGGCGCATGCAATACAAAGACATGGAGCGTATCATCATTCATAATCCGCCCCGAAGCATAGAGAATATCTCTCGTAGGGCGAGTATCAGGCAGCGACTTGATGCGGATGGACCGGAACTGTATAAGCGCAAAAGAAGATGGCTGATAAAGCAAAGCCACATCTATGCCTCGTTCATCAGGCGAATCGGTCATCACATAATCATAATTCACACCGCGAAGAGCTGAACGCCGGGTTAAATCAAACAGCACACTATCGTTCTCCACTTCGCAAAGCGCCACAAAATCGGGAACATGCCAGGACTTCTCCGAGGGTCTTGAAGGATTATCTGGGGAGGCGGTACCAACAAGCGACAAATCTTCATAACCCAAAGCTACTATAGTCTTGGAAAGATTTGCCAGCTTGCGCCAATAGCGATAAGGCGTCCACTTGTAACTGCTCTGTGGCAGGAATTCATAGTCATTCTTCAGCGAATCATGCTTCGTATCGAAGAGGTTTTCGCAGTTCAACTCCACAAAAGTGAGGAAACTTGATAAGATGAGAGTGAAAAACATAACATTTTATTTTGTATTGTCAATGATTTGATGTATCTTTGCAGTCGGTTTACAATGGTCCTATAGTTTAACGGATAGAACGGAGGTTTCCTAAACCTTTGATCCGAGTTCGATTCTCGGTGGGACCACGTACTTTCCTTATCATCCCAGAGATGATAAAACAATAAAGGTCGCTCCTGACAATCAGGAAGCGACCTTTATTATTTTTATATTCTTTCCAGTATCTTTCTCTATCCGACATACATCGGACAGAGAAAGAATGAAGAGTTTCTGATTACTTAACTTCTGCAACCTCCTCAGCTGGCCCTTCCTTAATCTTACGACCAAGAACGATGTAAGCCATTGGAGATGCAATGAAGATAGATGACAATGTACCGAATACAACACCCAGGATCATTGCGAATGAAAAGCTGCGAATGCTGTCACCACCGAGGATGAAGATACAGAGCAACACGAGCAATGTAGATGTAGATGTATTGATGGTACGAGCCAATGTCTCATTGATAGATGCATTGAAGAGCTGCTGACGGTCGCCCTTAGGATGCAACTTCAAGTTCTCACGGATACGGTCGAACACAACCACCTTATCGTTGATAGAGTAACCTACCACGGTCAGGATAGCACCGATGAAGGTCTGATCAATCTCCAATGAGAATGGAACGAGACCCCACAGGAGTGAGTAGAAACCGACTACTGTCAAGGCATCGAATGCCAAAGCTACAGTAGAACCTACAGAGAAGGCCACGTTGCGGAAACGTACCAGGATGTAGAGGAAGATAGCAATCAATGCAAAGAGCACACTATAGATAGCACCCATAGTGATATCCTTAGCCACAGAAGGACCTACCTTTGTACTACTGATGATAGAACCACCCTGACGAACATCTGGGTTCTTGAATGCCTCAACACTCTTCTGAGATACCAGGTTGGCCTTCTTCAAGGCATTGTAAAGGATAGTCTCAGCCTCATCGTCAACAGTTGGACTGTTGCTCTCAATCATATAGTTGGTAGATACACGGATGGTCTTGCCATCTGTACCGATAGCGATAGCGCCAGTAGTTGCCTTGGTGCCGTCTGCATTGACGAATGCATCGCCAAGAACAGTACGGATCTGCTCAGGCTCTACAGGATTCTCGAACTGTACCACATAGTTACGACCACCAGTGAAGTCGATACTCTTACTCAAGCCACGAACAAAGAAGCTACCAATGAACACAACTGCAGCAACGATTGCTACGGTGAAGGTAGTCTTGTACATAGACATGATCTTATACTTCTTGCCCTGCATCAGGTTGTGGGAAACTGGAGTATCAAACTTACAGTGCATCCACTTATCGTAGTTCAACTTATAGTCATAAACCAGACGTGTCAGGAACACAGCTGTGAAGAATGATACAACGATACCGATAATCCAGGTAGTAGCGAAACCACGGATAGGACCTGTACCGGTAGTCAACAGGATAACACCTGTAATCAAAGAAGTCAAGTTAGAGTCGAAGATAGCTGAGAAAGCATTACCATAACCGGCAGCTACAGCCTGCTTCATACCCTTGCCAGAGCGGAGCTCCTCCTTGATACGTTCATATATAAGCACGTTGGCATCCACGGCAGTACCCAGAGACAAGACCATACCGGCAAGACCTGGTAACGTCAGAGCCGCCTGGAAGGACGTCAGAATACCCAGCGTGAAGAATACATTGACGAGCAATGCCAGGTTAGCCATCATACCAGGAATGACATTGTACATCATCACCATGTAAACCATCAGGAGTACGAAAGCAACAACGAATGATACAATACCCATCTGGATAGACTGTGCACCGAGTGTAGGACCTACAACCTCCTCCTGAACGATACGAGCAGGAGCTGGCATACGACCAGACTTCAATGTGTTAGCCAAGTCCTTGGTATCCTCGATAGTGAAGTTACCGGAAATCTGAGAGCTACCACCATCAATCTCGCCGTTTACACGAGGAGCAGAGTAAACTACGCCATCCAGAACGATAGCAATAGCCTTACCTACGTTAGCCTTAGTCATCTGAGCCCACTTACGTGCGCCCTCAGTATTCATCTTCATGCTAACAACAGGTGAACCCATCTGGTCGAACTCGTCCTTAGCATCGGTAATTACATCACCCTCCAAAGGAGCACGACCTGTAGTGGTAGTTACCTTCAAGGCGTGAAGCTCGAAGACATTCTTAACCTTCAGGTTATCAGCTGGCTTAGCACTCCAAAGCAGGCGCAAGTCTGATGGCAAAACGCGCTTAGCCACAGCAGAGTAGATAATCTTGTTGATAGCAGCAGTATCGCGAACGCTAGCATAACCAACAGTGCTCAAACCACCACCGAGCTGCAAACGAGCCAACAATGGGTGAGCCTTGATAGCAGCAGCATTCTGAGCATCCTCGCCTACCTTGCTTACAGCATCGTCCTTCTTCTTGATAGAGAACTTAGCCTCAGCCTTCTTAGGCTCAGCCTTAGCAACTTCTTTCTTTGCAACAGTTGTATCAGCAGCAACAGAGTTTTTCTCCTCCTCACCATTATCACCATTTGCGATACGAGTATCAAGCTGCTGGAGATAAGGAGCGATTTCCTCTGAGTTGTATGTCTCCCAGAACTCAAGGTTTGCACTACCCTGGAGCATCTTACGCATACGCTCTGGCTGGCTGATACCAGGCATTTCTACCATGATACGGCCCTGCTGACCTTCCAACTTCTGGATGTTAGGCTGTACAACACCGAACTTATCGATACGGGTGCGGACAACATTGAAAGAGTTGTCAATAGCATCCTGTACAGAAGCGCGGATAGCCTTCTCTACCTCTGCGTCGCTGCTCTGAGGAGAAACCTTGCCCTGCAACTGCTGGGTAGCGAACACTTCTGCGAGTTTATGACCTGGTGCGCTCTTATGATAAGCGTTAATGAAAAGTGACACGAAGTCACCACCGTTAGCTTCTTCCTGAGCTCTAGCTTCCTTCATGGCATTGGTAAAACCTGCGTCGGTCTTATGATCGGCAAGGTTTTCAAGTACATCAGGTACAGAAATCTCAAGAATTACATTCATACCGCCCTTAAGGTCAAGTCCAAGACCAATCTGAGTCTCCAAGCAGTTCTGGTAAGAATAAACACCTAAGTACTTAACAGAATCCTTATAATCCTGCTGAGCAATAGGATCTTTAATCTTTGCAGCCTCGCTGTCATAGTAACGTGTGGCAAACGAGAATGACAAATAGAAGATACTTGCGAGTGTCAGTAAGACGGCTACACAAATTACAATTCCTTTGTTTTGCATTTCTATTTATTGTTATTAATTATTTGTTTCTTTTCAATTGCTTTTAGGGATTCTTTCAAAAACCTCCATAAAGTTGTGCAAAAATAAGCATTTTTTTTCTTATATAAGAATAATTTGCTCTATTTTTGCTTTTTAGGGCGCATTTTTAGCTTACAAATGATAGGATAGTGGTCTGAAACGGCGATTTTATCATCAACTTTACATTCATAAGGCTCCCAATCGTCTGAGCACATGATATTGTCAATGCGAACAAAAAAGCCTCCATGATGATAGCTGATACCCGGTCCGTTACCACTTGCAATGTAGCAATCCGTCAAATCTTTAGCTATCGTACGATGAGCATAAGAGATAGGACCATCATTAAAGTCACCGCACAAAATAATACTATGTTCTTTATGCTGCTGAATGTATTTTGCTACAGCCTCAGCCTCCGGAGCCCGTTTCTTTGTTGCCTCGGCAAGTTTTACAACGAGCAGTTTGGACGTTTCTTCTGCAGTATCAACCTGCAATTTTCCGATAACCAGATTCTTGAACTGGCGTCTGTCCTCTAAACTTAAGCCGGTAGTTTCCAAATGATTATTGATGAGAAGGACCTCTCTATCTTTCACTTTCAGACGATACGCTACACTCATATTTCCTTTCGATTCATAAGGAATTCGCTCTTTTGAAAGAATAGGGTATTTACTGAGCAACATAAGACAATTTCCACCATTTATGTGCATCGTTGTATCCTGAAAAGCATACATAGGCTTGAGCATGCTATCTATCTGTTCAATATTCCGGGAAGTAGGACATGCTTCCTGCAGACAAACAATATCAGCATCCTGCTCCTGCAGATAAGCAATACAGATATTAGTTCCTTCGGCATCCTCTGTCTGTGCACCAAAATTCCAGGTATTATATGATAGAACTTTGATACAAGCTTTTGGAGTTTCGCCAGAAAAGTTGATTGGCATATACTTGCGGACAGGAACAAAACAGATCAAGAAGCCTAAGAATGGAATAATGGCATACTTAGACCGGAAGAGCAACCAGAAAAGCAAAAAGCCTAAGTTAACTATAAGAAAAACCGGGAAAAGTAAGCCAAGATTAGCCAATGCGGCGAACTTTTCTGGCTGAAAGAAGTCAGAAAAGCCCACCAGCAACATGATGATGATAGTTGCCACATTAGCACCAGCTATCATCTTATATGTAAATTCCTTAAATCCTTTAAACATGCTTTTTACTTATTACTCTGATCAAAGAGCATCTGCTTTTCACTAGGAGTCAAGCTATCATAACCGCTCTTTCTTATTTTATCTAAGATTCGATCTATCTCTTCCTGTGACACAACCTTTTCGTTGGTCTTACATTCAGCATCCTGTTCATAAGTCTGATTATAAGATTCATTCTTGGTATAAGTAAAATGCGTTCTACCTGCCCGACGCTTTCCACCGAACATACCTTTCAACTTATCAAAAGCGTCTGAAGAATTTGAATGATAGTAACCGTTATCAATCTGCTTACGCCAATAACGGATCAGGAAGAATCCAAAGACCATACCTCCCAAATGGGCAATATGAGCCACACCGTCATCAGAGAGAGAGAATGTTGAAACCAATTCTATGACAGCATAGCCTATCACGAAGAATTTAGCTTTAATAGGAACTGGCAATGGGAAAATGAAGAGACGCTCGTTTGGATAAATCATACCAAAGGCAAGCAATATGGCATAAATAGCTCCTGAAGCTCCCACGGTAGTCCATAGGTTCAGATATTGCTCCATTGTTATTCTGGCTCCATTAACACTAACATAATCATAAGCTGCCATATCCTTTGCCACATAGGTAATATACTGTGCAGCTTCCTGGAACAAACCTGCTCCCACTCCACACACTATGTAATAAAAAAGGAATTTCTTTGGTCCCCAAACTCTTTCAACCACACAGCCAAACATCCATAGGGCAAACATATTGAAGAGAATATGCTGGAAACCACCATGCATAAACATGTAGGTAACTAACTGATAAATATGGAAATCGGATGCCAGGAAGAAATGAAGCCCAAACAGATCTGTCAGGCCAGAACCACCACCCATACTCTTGTCCATCAGCATGCATGCCAGGAATGCTACTACATTCACTATCAGCAAATTCTTTGTTACAATTGGAATATTGCGCATAACTTTATTTCTCTAAACTGTTTAATAATCTAACTAATATTTGTATTTTGGCGACAAAATTACGAAAAATATCCGTGAAAACACCAAAAAATAGACTTATTACACTTAATTTTCAATAATTTCATCACTTTTCTGCTTTTTTTATTTGAACTTTCACAAGAAAAAGCTATATTTGTAAACGAATTCAACTAAGAAACAACAATATTATTCATTTAATAACGAAAAATTATGAACAAGACAGAATTGATTGACAAGATTGCAGCAGGTGCTGAGATTACAAAGGCACAGGCTAAGGCCGCTCTTGAAGCTACAACAAACGCATTGAAGGAAGCCCTCATTGCAGGTGACAAGATCCAGTTGGTAGGTTTCGGTACATTCAGCATTAACGAGCGTCCTGCTCGTGAGGGTATCAATCCAGCTACTAAGGAGAAGATCCAGATTGCAGCTAAAAAGGTTGCTAAGTTCAAGGCTGGTGCTGAGCTTGCAGATGCAATCAACAAATAATTGTAAAGATTATTTTAATTACAAATATAGGGCAGTCCTTTATGGCTGCCCTATATTTTTTTATTCTATTCAAGTTTATTCAAACTTAAATCTTCATGTTTGATTCTTTATTTTGGCTGCTTTCCGATATATGCCAAGATACCACCATCTACATAGAGAATGTGACCATTCACTGCATTAGAAGCATCTGAAGCCAAGAAAACTGCAGGACCAGCCAACTCTTCTGGTTCCAACCAGCGACCTGCAGGAGTCTTTGCACAAATGAAGCTGTCGAATGGATGACGGCTACCATCAGCCTGACGCTCACGGAGAGGTGCTGTCTGAGGAGTTGCGATGTAACCAGGGCCCAAGCCATTGCACTGGATGTTGTACTCACCATACTCAGAGCAGATGTTACGTGTCAACATCTTCAAGCCACCCTTGGCAGCTGCGTATGCAGAAACAGTCTCACGCCCCAGCTCGCTCATCATAGAGCAGATGTTGATAATCTTACCATGACCCTTCTTGATCATACCAGGGATAACTGCCTTAGATACGATAAAAGGTGCAGTGAGGTCAATGTCAATAACCTGCTTGAAGTCATCTACAGACATCTCAGTCATAGGAATACGCTTGATAATACCTGCGTTGTTTACCAAAATATCAATAACACCAAGTTCCTTCTCAATGTCAGCTACCATGTTTTTCACCTGTTCCTCGTCTGTTACATCACAGATATAACCCTTTGCCTCAATACCCTTTGCTTTGTAATCTGCAAGAGCCTGATCCATGTGGTGCTGGCTGCGGCAATTGAAAGCAATCTTAGCACCAGCTTTGGCATAAGCCTCAGCCATAGCAAACCCGATACCATAAGCGGCACCTGTAACGAGGGCTACTTTACCCTCTAATGAGAATAGTTTATTAAAGTCCATAATTTTATTTTTTATAAATTGTTTGATTTGTTACGAGGGCAAAGATACAAAATAATTTTGAATATCACCCTAAATCAATACGAAAGATGCACCCTTTTTACTTATTTTCTCATTTTATTGACTGCTTTTCATCAAAATTGACCTATCATAGATGCAAAGAGCTTGTTGTATCCGAACTTTATTATAAACAAAATAACCCTTCAAATCCGCAAAGACTTGAAGGGTTATTTATGACCTGTTGTCCCAGGCGGATTCGAACCACCACTGACAGAACCAAAAACTGTAGTGCTACCATTACACCATAGGACAAGCAAATCGAATGCAAAGGTAGTGGATTTTTTCTCCACTACCAAATATTTTCAATACTTTTAACGATTACTTAACGGTAATCAAGAAGTAGTTCTTCTTACCTTTCTGAACCAAAAGATACTTACCGTCAATCAGGTCATCAGCAGTTACAACCTGATCGAAAGCAGCGAGTTTCTCCTTGTTGAGTGAAACGCCACCACCCTTAACGAGCTTGCGCATCTCGCTCTTGCTTGGGAAGATCTGCATACCTTCCTGGTTGAAGAGGTCAACAGCTGTACCACCGAGCAAGTTCTTGTCGAGGTCGTAGTGAGGTACATTGGCAAATACATCGTTCAATGTAGCCTCATCGAGTTGTGCCAAGTTCTCCTTGGTAGCCTTACCGAAAAGGATGTTGCTGGCTGCGATAGCCATATCCAAATCCTCCTGAGAATGAACCATTATGGTAACCTCCTCAGCCAGACGCTTCTGAAGTACACGGCGGCCTGGGTCCTGCTTGTGCTCCTCTACGAGAGCATCGATAGTATCCTTGTCAAGGTCAGTGAAGATCTTGATGTACTTCTCGGCATCATCATCGCTTACGTTCAACCAGAACTGGTAGAAAGCGTAAGGAGTAGTGCGGTTACGGTCCAACCAGATGTTACCGCTCTCTGTCTTACCGAACTTCTTACCGTCTGCCTTGGTAATCAATGGGCAAGTAAGGCAGAAGCACTCTGCATTGTTACCCAATGTACGGTGAATCAGCTCTGTACCGGTAGTCATGTTACCCCACTGGTCGTTACCACCCAACTGGAGGCGCACACCATACTTCTCATACTGATAGAGGAAGTCGTAGCCCTGGAGCAACTGATAGGTGAACTCTGTGAAAGACAAGCCGTCGCGAGCCTCACCGTTCAAGCGCTTCTGCACGCTATCTTTCGCCATCATGTAGTTTACAGTGATATGCTTACCAACCACACGAGCGAAATCAAGGAAGGTGAAGTCCTTCATCCAGTCGTAGTTGTTCACCAACTCCGCCTTGTTAGGCTCATTACCATCGAAGTCGAGGAACTTAGATACCTGCTTCTTGATAGCTTCCTGATTATGATAGAGAGTCTCTGAATCGAGAAGATTGCGCTCCTGGCTCTTGCCAGAAGGGTCGCCAATCATACCCGTGGCACCGCCGACGAGGAGATAAGGCTTATGGCCACAACGCTGCAAGTGACGCAACATCATGATACCACAAAGGTGACCGATGTGCAGAGAGTCTGCAGTAGGGTCAGTTCCGAGATAGGCAGACACCATGTGGGTGTTGAGATATTCCTCAGTACCTGGCATTATCTGCGCCAGCATACCACGCCATTTCAATTCTTCAACAAAATTTTTTGCCATAGAATATGATTTTTTATTATATTATATAATATGTATAAGGGGCCCAACAATACAGTCGGAAACTTACGGTACGGGATCATAACCCGAACCACCCCAAGGATTGCATCTTAAGATGCGCCAAACAGCCAAAGCCAGTCCCTTAAAGGGACCATGCTTCAGGATGGCTTGTCTCGCATACTCTGAGCAAGTGGGCTGAAAGCGACAGGAAGGTGGCGTATAAGGAGTAATACACTTCTGATAAAACAATATCGGCAGTATAAGAATCCATACCAACACCTTTCTCATGCCATGTGCTATCATAAAGAGAATCTTCATCATAAACAGCTCTCTTTCATGCCTGTTTCAGATTGCATCTCCTTGATATTATCAACCAATCTATCCAAAAGTTTAGTCATTTTGGTTGAAACCAGCTTTGAAGGCTGCAATTGTTCTGTTTGCCAAACAAAAGCCACAAGCAATTGTTTTCCAACATAATTCTGCATACAAGTCTCCAGCTCTTGTTTTTGATAACGAAAAGCTTCACGTATCTGTCGCTTTACCCGATTGCGTTTTACTGCGTGCTTAAAATAACGCTTTGATACACTGATAAGGACTTGAACAGAAGGGGCTTGTTCATCTTTCTTGTCAACAAGAAGAAACACCATTCTCATAGGCCATGCCGTCATTGCTTTAGCACCACCTCCAAAGAGCTGTTCTATAAGTGTCAGTTTACATAGATGCTCTTTCTTTCCGAATGTTTTATTTCTGTCTGTTGACATATCTATTCTATTAAATATTTCCTATTTATTATGACGTTTCAGATAATCTGCCAAGGCACCTGTCATAGATGGAAAAGCTTTATTAGGAGCCTCCAGATCGAGGCGTAAGCCCTCGTCTTCAACCGTTTTTGCTGTAGCTGGACCAAAAGCGCCAACAGCGATATTCCCTTGTTCAAAATTAGGGAAATTCTTCTTCAGAGCCTTTACACCTGTTGGGCTAAAGAAAAGCATCATATCATAATCGAAGTTATTGATTTCCTCTTCTGAGAAATCATTGCTTACAGTACGATACATTACACATTCTGTATGATTGAGTTTTTTCTCATCAAGCAAGTTGGCAATATCATTATTATGAACACTGCTTAATGGTACCAGATATTTCTCGGTTTTATGGCGAGCCATCTGTCCCATCAACCCATCAATTTTACCTGTATCACCAAAGAACACCTTACGCTTGCGATACAGAACATACTTTTGGATGTAGAGAGCGATAGTCTCTATCACACAGAAATATTTCATATCTTCAGGAATTGTGATACGCATCTCCTTAGCTAATTTAAAGTAGTTGTCTACTGCATGACGAGATGTAAATACGACAGCAGTATAGTCAAGCAAATTTATTTTCTGCTGACGGAATTCTTTAGAAGAGATCCCCTCTACCTTAAAGAATGGACGGAACACGCATTCTACTCCATATTGAGCCTGGATATCGAAGTAAGGAGACTTCTCACTTGCAGGTTTTGGCTGAGAAACTAAAATTTTCTTTATCATTTTGTCTTAAAAGTTTATTTTCAAATAATGACTGATTAACACGAGTCCACCCCAAAGAGCGAACAAGGGTATCACTTCAAGGGCACAAAAGTACAAAAATATTTGCAGAAACACGCCATTTCTTCTAAAAAAGATAATGTAAGCCTTCAAAAAAGCCAACAATTTAACTAATCCAAGGATAGTCAACGTGTATATCACTGCAATTTGCAATGGGAAATCGAAATACGACAAAAGCATCACCATTGGGAACAAGGCCACTCCTTGACATGATATAAGGAACAAGTATGCCTTGAGCCATTGTACATTTTTTTTCTTTTCAAAGAATACCCAACCAGAAATCACATAGAGGAACGCCTTCAACAAGAAATAGCCCCCCATACAACCAGCATATATACTGATTACCTGATATTGGTCTACGATAAACGTATCGCTGATAGATGCTTTCGAATAAATGAAATACCCGATTGCCAGCAAAAGACAGGTCTGCAACACGAAGAAGAACTGGTATCTTACTTCAGAACTGGTCTCCGTCACTTCTGTTGTACCGATGCGTGGAGTACGGAAGAAGGTTTTTGCCTGGCGTATAACAAAATGCTTAGATTTAGAGAATGCTATACAAGCCAAGAGAAAACAGACCAACAGCAATGAAGTAATAAAGCTATCACCTGCTACCGTATAGGGAACAGGATCACCTGCCACCCCTAAGCGTCCACCCTTTAATTCCGGATGAAACAGAGAATCTTTTGAAAAGAATGACTCACGATAATATTGTGGCAAACTTACATCCCTAAAACTCTTACCTGCCTCATGTCCTGGCAAGTGTAATGTATCCGGCATCTCGCTCCAATGAATCTCACTGGGCTTGATATGTGCCCTAATCATGGAGTCCTGCTGAGCTGGCGTTGCATTCTTAGGCAGCCAGCTCAACACCTTTTTGGGTGTGAGCTGGCTGCTATGTTGCCTGAGCACTTGCTGTTGCGATTCAGCCTCAAGTGCGGCATCTGTCTGTATCGAATCTGCCTGTTGCACCATTCCTTAAAGTCCGAAAACTTTCTTGATTTCGTCTACCTTATCTAATTTTTCCCATGTAAAGAGTTCTACCTTCACTGTTTTAGCCTCATGATATCGGCTGGTGAAGGTTTTCTCTACTATCTCATTCTTACGTCCCATGTGTCCATATGCCGCAGTTTCCTGGAACATTGGCTGGCGCAACTTCAACTGGCGCTCGATTGCTTTAGGACGAAGATCAAACATTTCTGCAATTTTCTTTGCAATCTCGCCGTCAGTCATATTCACATGGCTTCTGCCGTAAGTATTTACATAGATACTAACCGGTTCTGCCACACCGATAGCATAACTTACCTGAACCAACATTTCATCTGCAACGCCGGCAGCAACCATATTCTTTGCAATATAACGGGCAGCATAAGCAGCCGAACGGTCAACCTTACTACTATCCTTTCCAGAGAAGGCACCACCACCATGAGCGCCCTTACCTCCATAAGTATCTACAATGATTTTACGACCGGTAAGACCTGTATCTCCATGAGGACCACCAATCACAAACTTACCTGTAGGGTTTACGAAGTACTTGATGTCATCATTGAAGAGAGCCAACACCTTGTCGCTCAAGTGAGTCTTTACTCTTGGAATCAGGATATTGATTACATCCTCACGAATCTTTGCCAGCATAGCATCATCATCGTCCTCACCATTTGCCTTCTTGATAAAATTATCATGCTGGGTAGAAACTACGATGGTATCGATGCGCTGTGGGATATTATCGTCTGAGTATTCGATAGTTACCTGACTCTTAGAGTCCGGACGGAGATAAGTCATCACCTTGCCCTCCTTGCGGATATCTGCAAGTACACGCATGATGAGCTGAGCCAAGTCGAGTGATACCGGCATATAATTTTCGGTTTCCGTTGTAGCATAACCGAACATCATACCCTGGTCGCCTGCACCCTGATTCTCATCCTCCTCACGACTTACACCGCGGTTAATATCATCGCTCTGCTCATGGATAGCAGTAAGCACACCACAAGAGTCGCCGTCAAACTGATATTCGCTCTTGGTATAACCGATTTTCTTGATAGTCTTGCGGGCAATGGTCTGCAAATCAACATAAACGTTAGAGCGAACCTCACCCATGATTACTACCTGACCAGTAGTACAAAAGGTTTCGATGGCGCAATGAGCGTGGTCATCGTAAGCCAAAAACTGGTCAAGCAATGCATCTGAAATCTGATCAGCCACTTTATCTGGATGTCCTTCAGAAACTGATTCTGATGAAAACAAATATGCCATATTTTCTTACTTTATTTCTATTTAATTATTGATATTCATTATTTTGCGGCTGCAAAGTTACTCATATTTTTTCAGATTTTGTCATATTCCAATATAAAAAACGTCAATTCCTTGTGCTTTATCTGTTATTCGGGCATCTTTTGTCTGTTTTATCAGAATCAAGCACTTGGTTTTCTTCACTATATTTGATATTTCGAGGATGATGTTCCAAGATAGCTCTGCGCAAATCTGAAGTTTCAAGATGAGTATAAATCTCTGTGGTTCCAATATCTTCATGCCCCAGCAAGGCCTGAATTACCCTCAGATCGGCTCCACCTTTCAACAAGGCTGTAGCAAAACTATGGCGTAAAGTATGAGGAGAAATGGTTTTCTTGATTCCTGCATCATAAGCCGCATTTTTTATCATGATAAGTATCATATTGCGTGTGAGATGAGCACCTCTACGATTCAAGAAGACATAGTCTTCCTCACCTGGCTTGATTGTCATCAGATTCCGGTCTATATACCAAAGATTGATTTCTTTCAGAGCCTTACCAGAAATAGGAACGATGCGTTCCTTGTTACCTTTACCTATGACCCTAATAAACTTTTCTTCTTCAAACACATCGCTTTTCTTTAGATTCACAAGTTCCGAAACGCGAAGGCCACAGGAGAACAGGGTCTCTATAATCGCCTTATTACGCTGTCCCTCCCATTTTTCCAAATCGATAGCCGCTTCAAGCATGTCAACCTCTTCTACCGATAAATACTCCGGCAAATGCTTTCCTATTTGGGGAGAAACCAGTAATTCGGTCGGATCGTCTTTTATATAATCATCAAGCACCAGATAACGGTAGAATGAACGGATTCCGCTCAAAATCCGAGCTTGTGAACGAGCAGAAACACCACGATCATGCAAACTTGCAGAAAAATTCTCCAAGTCTTCCAATTTCATTTCCGTCAGCACCAAATTGTTCTTATCAGCATACTCCAAGAGAAAATTCAAGTCATGGTAATAGGCATCCAACGTATTTTTGGAGAAATTACGCCCCAACTTGAGGTATCTCATATAGTTCTTTATAATTTCATTCCTCATTTTTTGTCAGTTTCCTTAATTTATTGTATCTTTGCATCGTCTTTGCATAAGACAGGAGAGTACAAAAGATCTCTGCCGCAAAGATACAAAAAAAATATGGATTACGATTAAAAATCAAGTAAATATGAAGATACAAATTATTAATGGTCCAAACTTGAACCTTCTTGGTGTAAGAGAACCGGGTATTTATGGTAGCAATTCTTTCGAGAGTTATCTGCCTAAGCTGAAAGCGAAATTCCCTGATATTGAGATAGAGTACTTTCAGAGCAACATTGAAGGCGAGTTAATCAACAAGCTGCAGGAAGTAGGTTTTTCCTATGATGGTGTAGTACTCAATGCTGGCGCCTATACTCATACCAGCATCGCCTTGCAGGATTGTATTCGCAGTTTGAAATGCCCTTGCGTTGAAGTACACATCTCTAATGTGCATAAACGTGAAGAGTTCCGCCATCATTCATATATTTCCTGTGCTTGCCTGGGCGTAATCTGCGGTTTCGGTCTGGCTTCTTACGAACTTGCCATTTCAGGAATCTTAGCACAGAAAGAAACAGAAGAGTAAGATTTCCGTTACTCTAAATCCATCAGATTATGACAGAGACTGAACTCATAGACAAATATATCTGCCAGCATATAGAGCCTGAAGGCGATTATCTGTATCGTCTTTACCGCGCCACCAATATACATACTATCCATGGACGTATGGCTAGCGGCCATATTCAGGGCAGACTTCTCAAGATGCTTGTAGAGATGATTCGCCCGAAGAATATTCTGGAAGTAGGCACATTTAGTGGCTATAGTGCTATCTGCCTGGCCCAGGGATTGCAGGAAGGTGGAAAACTCTACACTTTCGAGATCAATGATGAGATGGAAGATTTTACCCGTCCCTGGATAGAAGGTTCGAATGTTGCCGATAAGATTGACTTCCGCATCGGTGATGCCAACATAGAAGCGCCCCAACTAGGCGTAAAATTCGATATGGCTTTTGTTGATGGCGATAAGCGTACCTATATAGATACGTATGAAATGGTTATGAGCATCCTGAACCCTGGAGGCTACATCCTTGCAGACAATACTCTTTGGGATGGTCACGTCATCGATCCTGCCTACGACCGAGACCACCAGACTCAAGGCATTCGGGCTTTCAATGATTTAATAGCAAAAGATCCTAGGGTAGAGGTTGTTATCTTACCACTACGCGATGGTCTTACACTCATCAGGAAAAAATAAAAAATCAATTAGAACAAGAAATGGCATGAATCCCCCATGAAAGATTCATGCCATTTCTTTTAGTATATGCACCCAAGTATAAGAAATTCCTCAGGTTTTAACTCAACAGCCTTTTACTCAGCGCTCTTACAGGATACCATACAGCAAGCCAACCTACAGCAATTACAGTAACGAAAATAATGGCAACATCTGAGTAATGAACACTTACAGGATAAGCATCAACAATAAAGGAGCCTTCAGAATCTCCCAGACGTACAAATCCATATTGCTGCTGCAAAAAGCAGAGGAGCAAGCCCAATCCAATACCGATAACAGCACCTATCACAGCTATCATTCTACCTTCAAAAAGAAATACTCTGGTAATCTGCTTATCGTTAGCTCCAAGATTACGAAGAGTCACTACATCATTTTTCTTATCAATAATAAGCATAGAAAGCGAGCCGATGATATTGAAACATGCAACAACTAAGATAAAGGTCAGGAAGATATAAGCAATCATCTTCTCTATCGACATAATTTTAAAGGTATCTTCCTGTTGTTCAAATCTGTCAAGCACTTTATATTTATTACCAGCTATTTGCTGCATCTCAGCCTTTACTGCATCCAGATTGCTACCCGGTTTCAAGCGTAATTCCAAATCAGAGAGCATACCTTGCTGTCCAAAGAGATTACGGGCAAATGAGATAGAAGTGATGATATAGTTTTTATCATACTTTGCCTGTTTGACGGCAAAAAGTACGCCAGGAGAGTTGAGCGAGTCAACAACAAAGCCATCACCAGGGTTAGTCATATCCAGCTGTCCTTCCTTTTTAGGAGCATAGATTTTCAGGAAACCATCCCATTGTGCTCCTATGCCTAAATTCTGGGCAAGACGGATACCTACAGTTCCATATTCCAAATTGGCAGCATGCAAGGAGAAGGAGCCATCACCATATAAAATATCTGTAATATGAGAAAGTTCTGCAAAATTATCATCTACACCCTTGATTTTCACCATAGCCTGATGATCATTATAGATTGCAAGAGCTTGATCTTCTACGGTTTCTGTTGCAACATCTACCTGCGGCAAAAGACGAATCTTAGTAAGAATAGGATCATCTGCAGGTGCAGTCTTTCCCTCAACAGGCACAACCTTGAGTTGTGGGTCAAAACTCGTAAAGAGTGAAGCTACCAGGTCATGGAAGCCGTTAAAAACACTCAGAACGATGACCAGAGCCATCGTAGCTACCGCCACTCCTATTACAGAAATAGAACTGATGACGTTGATAACGTGCGTACTCTTCTTTGAGAAAAGATACCTGCGAGCTATAAAGAATGGAAAATTCATAATTCTATCTTACCTTATTTATATAACAGTATAGGGAGTCAAGAATTGCCGTCTTAACTCCCTTGTCTTTTTACGTTCTTACTCTTTTACTTTTTCAAGAGTTCATCAATGTGCTCCAAATAATCGAGACTATCATCAAGGAAGAAACGGAGTTCTGGAATAATACGTAACTGGTTTCTCACTTTTTTACCCAAGTCGAAACGGATCGTCTTCTCATTTGCATTGATATTCTTCAAAATCTCCTCTCCTTTTTCAGAAGGGAACACACTCAAGTAAGCAGTACAGATACTGAGATCTGGACTTACTCTAACCTTAGTAACACTTACCATCACACCATGCATCATGCGGGTTTGTGACTGGAAGATAAGACTCAACTCCTTCTGGAGAAGTCTTGATATACGGTTTTGTCTTGTTTCTTGCATAACAATTAACTATAAATAATTAACTATAAACTATTCAAGATCTACATGTGTAACCTCCACCTGTTCATGAAGGAAAATCTGTGCAGATTCCTTGAATTTATCCTCACTCTCTGTTGTGAGATATCGGCAAGAGCCTGTTTTGGTTATCATCTGTTCCATCTGCGGATGGCGGTTCAGATAATCTTTCAGACTGCTTGCTACATATTGTCCTTGCGGAACCACTCTTACACCATCAGGAAGATTCTTCACAATGCTGCTCATAAGAAGCGGATAATGCGTGCAACCCAAAATAATGGTATCAATATCAGCGTCCTTCAGCATCAGCTGGTCGATGCGTTTCTTTACGAAATAATCAGCTCCCGGACTATCTGCTTCATTGGCTTCCACGATGGCAGCCCAAAGCGGACAAGCTACGCCACTCACCTGAATTTCTGGCCAAAGTTTCGAAATTTCCATATTATAACTTTGGCTTTTAATAGTACCTTCTGTAGCCAGAAGTCCCACGTGATTACTCTTGGTAATAGTACCAATTACTTCGGCAGTAGGGCGGATAATACCCAGAACTCTTCTGCTGGGATCCAACTCAGGAATATCGCGCTGCTGCAAAGAACGTAGTGCCTTAGCCGAAGCTGTATTACATCCCAGGATAACGAGATGACACCCCATAGAGAAAAGTTTAAGCACAGCCTGGCGTGTGAACTTATAAACCACCTCAAACGAACGTGAGCCATAAGGAGCACGAGCGTTATCACCCAAGTACATATAATCATACTGAGGCATCATCTGGCGCAACCCATGCAGGATGGTCAGTCCGCCATAACCAGAATCAAAGACACCGATTGGTCCGGGATTAGAAGGCAACATCATTTCAAAGTCTCCTCCAGCAAAGCTGTAATATCCTCCCCCATCTCTTCGTTGAGATAAGGAGCTGCATTATTGTCTGTATTGATGATAAAGGCAAACCCCTTCTGCTTGCCAATCTTTTTAGCTTCCTCGTTTATTTTTGCTTTGAGCGGAGCATAAGCATCATTCTCTGCTTGCTGCAACAGGCGGGTAGCCTCAGCCTTGAAGGCAATATTTTTCTCCATCAATTCACGCAATTCAGCCTGACGTTTCTCCAGAATTGTCTTGGCATAAGTGCGCTGTCCATCAAGAAATTCCTCATACTTAGCATTAAACTCAGTTTCTACACGTTTCGTTTCTGCATCGTATTTATCACGGAGTTCATCCATATTATGCTTGGCTATAGCGTAACCAGGCATAGTATGAAAAACCTTATCAAAACTAAAGTAGCCAAAATGCAAAGGAGCAGATACAGCAATCTGTTGTTGCTGAACCTTTGCTGCAGGCGTTGTATGCTGGGCTGAAACTGTCAAAGAGATGAGAGCAAAAGCCAGAAATAAGAGATTCTTTTTCATGATGAGTGATACCGTTTATGATGAATACCTTATAAATACCTCGTTATTGAAAATGAGAAATAAGGGCAAGCACTTCTGCCTGCCCTCAATCTATATTCTTTTTATTTGCCTTGATTACTTAATCTTAGCCTGTACCTCCTTAGTAACGTCTAC
Organism: Segatella copri; assembly: GCF_949820605.1. Lineage (NCBI taxonomy): Bacteria > Pseudomonadati > Bacteroidota > Bacteroidia > Bacteroidales > Prevotellaceae > Segatella > Segatella copri. Next base: position 3,161,814 of record NZ_CATKVU010000006.1, on the reverse strand, counting down.
TACGTTAGTACCTGTATATACAGCTGCACCATCCTCGAAGATGAAGGTGTAGTTGCCAGCCTTTCCTACAGCCTCGATAGCTGTACGTACCTTTGCTACGATAGGCTGCATGAGTTCGCTGCTCTTCTTCTGCAACTCCTGCTGACCATCCTGGTAAGCCTGCTGAATTTTCTGCTGGAGAGTCTGCAACTCAGTTTCCTTCTGCTGCTTTGCTGTAGCGTTCATTGTGCTGGAACCCTTCTGATACTCGTCAGCCTTACGCTGCAACTCATCCTGCATAGACTTCAAGTCATTCTCTTTCTGCTTCTGGAGAGCTTCCATCTCGCCATTAGCCTTAGCTACATCTGGCAAAGACTGCATAATCTGCTGAGTATTTACTTTACCAAACTTCTGAGCCATCATAGTCATTGGTGCACAGAGCATCAACATTAAAATAAGCTTTTTCATTGTTCTATTCTTTTTAATTATTAATTTCTAAATGAAGTTTTCATGCCGCCATCCATTGGCACATGCACTTACCGGCTGCAAATATACAATTATTATTTGGAATAACCTAATTTTTGGAGCACTTCATTGCTAATATCTATCTTAGGAGAGCCAAAGATGATGCCGCTGTTGCTAGCTCTATCGAGAACAAGCGAATATCCGCGCAGGTCTGAAATCTCTTTTACTGCTGTATAAATCTCTTCCTGAATAGGTCCCATCAATGCCTCACGCATCTTATAGAGGTCGCCTTCTGCACCAAAATATTTTTTCTTCAAATCGCTAGCCTCCTTCTCTTTCTGCATGATGGCATCCTGCTTAGCCTTCTTCTGCTCCTGGGAAAGGAACACTACCTCGTTCTGATAGTTCTTATACATGGTGCTTGCCTCTGTGTTAAGAGCTTCTACCTCTGCCTGCCATTTGCGGCTTACCTGATTCAGCTGCTCGTTGGCACGCTCATAAGCGGGTACATTCTTCAAGATGTACTCCATATCTATCAATGCATATTTCTGTGCATGTGCAGAGATGGCTGCTACAGCCATCATCAGCATCAATACTATTTTCTTCATAAAACCCATTTTTAGAATTCCTGACCTAAGATGAAGTGGAACTGGCTTCCACCCTTCTTATATGAACTACCATTCCATACAGTATCGAAACCGTAAGCCCAGTCAATACCCATCAGACCAACCATAGGCAAGAAGATACGTACACCGACACCGGCACTACGTTTCATGCTGAATGGGTTGAACTTCTTGGTTTCATACCAGGCGTTACCAGCCTCTACGAAGGTCAAACCGTAAATGGTTGTGTTACCTAAGAGGAATGGATAGCGAAGCTCCAATGAGAAGCGGTCGTATGCATAAGCATAGTAACCGGTTGTAGGACTGTAAGATACAGAACCATTCTCATAACCGCGGAGTCCGATTGTTTCCTCACCATAATATGATGAGTATCCACTCATACCGTCACCACCCACATAGTAGGTCTCGAACGGACTCTTCTTATACTTGTTATAAGAACCGAGCAAACCGAGTTCTACACGGGTCATCAATACGAAGCACTTCTGACCCTCTGTGAGTGCAGTATAAGTCTTTGCCTTGAACTTCCACTTATGGTATTCAATCCATCTGTACTTCTCCTGCTGCTCGGCAGAATAGGTTGGCGACTTAGAATCGTTGGCAAGATTCTTGTAGTCCTTGTTGTCGAACGCACTCCATGGTGGAGTAAGGTTGACACTTGCCTCAACCTCAGAACCACGACGTGGGAAGAGTTGGTTATCGGTTGATGTTCGGTTCAATGCGATGGTCAAGTTCAAGTTGTTCGCATTACCGTTGGTCATCAACATATAGCTCCAGTTCTTCATCATGTAGCGCTGGTAAGCCAACTGTACAGACAAGGTGAAGTAATCATCCGGCCAACGGAGGCGCTTACCCCAACCGAGGCTTACACCCACCATCTGGATATACTTGTCTGGATCGTAATAATTCTCGTAGTTGTTATAGTAACTAGAACCATAGCCATATAAGTAACTCTGATAGTTGTACATGGCTGCACTATTGTAATAGTTGCTTGACACGTCGGTACTCTTACTGTAGTATGCACCTACGCTGAACTGGATAGGGCGTTTGCCGCCAAACCAGTTGGTAGAGTAGCTTACGTTATAGCTCTGGTAGTAGGTACCATTGGTCTGTGCACCGATACTCAGCACCTCACCATCACCGATAGGCATGATACCACGATGCTCCTTGTTTTTGTTGAAGAGGTTTGCCATAGAGAAGTTGTTGAGCTTCAAGCCCACACGTCCGATGACACCCGTCTGACCCCAACCGAGCGAGAACTCAATCTGGTCGTTACTCTTCTGCTCCAGGTTCCAGTTTACATCAACCGTACCATCTTCAGGATTAGGCTTTACATCCGGGCTAACCTTCTCAGGATCAAAGTGTCCCATAGAAGCAAGTTCACGAGCCGAACGCATCAGAGCATCCTTAGAGAAAAGGTCGCCTGGCTTGGTACGAAGTTCACGGCGCACTACGTTTTCGTAAAGACGGGTATTACCATTGATACGTACATGGCTCAGATAAGCTTGAGGTCCCTCTGTTACGCGCATCTCCAAATCGATAGAATCGCCATCAATATTGATTTCAGTCGGTTCGATACGAGAGAACACATAACCATTATTATAGTAGAGGTTAGAAACAGCGTCATCATCTTCATTCAGGCGCTTACCCAATATCTTCTGGTTATATACATCGCCCTTCTTCATACCGAGCAATGCTTCGAGATAAGCTGAAGAGTAAACGGTATTACCTGCCCAGGAGATGTTACGGATATAGTATTTCTTACCTTCATCTACCTTGATGTAGATATTAACGTGCTTCTCATCGAAGTTGCTCACGCTATCTTCCAGAATCTGAGCATCACGGAAACCATACTCATTATATTTGTCGATGAGTTTCTGCTTATCTTCCTTCCATCTCTCAGGGGTAAACTTCTTCGACTTGAAGAAAGAGGCGAACTTACCAGCCTCATGCGTCTTGGCAAAAGCACCCTTCGAGAAGAGTCCACCCTTAATCTTGCGGTCAGAAAGCTGTTCGTTTCCATCGATTGTTATCTGATGTACCTTGATTTTTTCTTTCTTGTCAACAACAACATCCAGGATTACCTGTCCCTTGTTGGCGACATCATCGCGCTGGTTAATCTGGATATCAGCATTCTTGAAACCCTTATCATCGAAATACTTCTTGGCGAGAATCTTGGCACGATCGAGCATATTCGGAGTTACCTGCGTGCCCTTTACCATACCCAACTTCTGCTCCATATCTTCACGCTCGCTCTTCTTCAAACCAACATAGTTGATATTAGAGATACGTGGACGAACCGCAAGATAGATATGGAGATAAAGCTTCTCACCTACGATAGAGTCGGCAGCGATAGCCACCTTCGAGAAGAGACCATGTTTCCAGTAGCGCTTTACGGCATTGGTAATCTCGTCGCCAGGCACAGTAATCTCATCGCCCACACTGAGGCCTGAAATACCTGTGAGGACATAGTCTTCGTAGCCCTCAACACCCGAAACATTGATACCACCAATCTTAAGGGTACGAGGTGTACCAGCATACGAGATGTCAGGGTTTACGATTTTATCTTGTGCCTGAATCTGCATGCATGCCATTACGCCGAACAGCAGGATGAAAATCTTTTTAAATCTATTCATTTATACCTTATTATATATAATATGATTTTTCTATGCTTGTATGAGGTTTGCCTATTTCTCCTCCTCTTCCACCTGTGCCTCGGTTTTTCCAAATCGACGTTGGCGGTTCTGATAACTTGCTATTGCCTTGTGCAGATCTTCTTCATTGAAGTCTGGCCAGAAGGTATCACAGAAATACAACTCTGAATAAGCTATCTGCCAAAGAAGATAGTTGCTGATACGGAGTTCACCTCCTGTACGTATCAGAAGTTCAGGATCTGGCATGAAACTGGTCTCCAGATGCTTCTCGAAGTTCTCCTCTGTCAGTTTATCCTCTATCTGCTCATAGGTTGAACCAGACTCCAATGCTTCTTTTACCATTTTCTTTGTAGCATTCAGGATTTCCCAACGTGAAGAATAGCTCAATGCCACTACCATAGTCATCGAATCGTTCTTCGCAGTATGGTCCATGGTCTCCTGAAGCTTGTCCTGCACCTGTTGTGGCAGGCGTTTCAAATCGCCTATCACACGGAAGCGGACATTATTCTTCATGAAGATTTCATCTTCGAGCGAAGTCAGTACCAGTCCCATCAAGGCAGCAACCTCATCGGCCGGACGGTTCCAATTCTCTGTAGAGAAAGTATAGAGGGTGAGATATTTTACCCCCAACCTGGTACACTCCGATGTAATTCGGCGCACGGTATCTACTCCAGCCTGATGGCCGTAGCTACGCTCCTTGCCCCGTTCTGTTGCCCAGCGACCATTGCCATCCATAATGATAGCGATGTGCTCAGGAATCCTGTTCATATCTAAGTTGTCCATCATTCTTCTTTATTACAAGTTCTACATTTTGCACTGAAACTATAGGTCACCGAAACGGCTATGGTAGAATAGCAGTCGGTATTCTTGAAAATGCCACTGCTCTTTACCCAGTAAGGGTCTTTCACACCATCCAGTTCATCGCTGAGCGAGAAATGGAAAGTCCAGGCCAGTCCCAAGTTCAACCTTTCGTTTACTTTATATTTTGCGCCGATGCCTAAAGGCACGTTGGCTGTAAATACATTTTTTTCGTTACCTTTTACATAGGTTGCTCCCAGGCCACCCAGTATATAAGGAACCAGGCGCTGGGCTCCGCGATAGTCTCTGCCTGTTCCGTAGGGCCAGAAGTTGTACTCAAACACCAGATTCATATCCACCAGCGTATGATTAAAGGAATAGGGATTCTCAGCATAATCAGGATAGAAAGTATCCACATTTGCCGAAGAACCTTTTATTTTTCCAAAGCCCACGCTCAGTTTCAAGTCCTTGTAGGGGTCGAAATTGTATCTTCCCACCAGGAAACCGGCAGGTTGCATGTCGCTAAGCACATTTCCGTTAAAGTCGCCTTCATAGGTCATTACCCCCACACCGGCGCCTATCTCCATGCGATATTGCGGATCGTCCTGTGCACGAACCGCCATACAGCCCAGAGTTAAGTAGGCAAGCAGGATGATTAATCTTCCTTGCTCCAGCCATCTATATTGAAACGTCCTCTCCATACGTATCCGTTTCTGATAATCCAATAGTAATGTTGCTTGTCACGGCAGAAAGCGAAACGACCTTCAGTACCTTCAGTAGCAAACTTAGCAGGCAGAACAACCATCTTATCCTGCTTCCAAGTCAATCCGGCATTCTGGCTCTTATACCATTTGCCGTTACTGCCTAAAGCAACGAAGCCTGTATCGGCAGCACAGGTAATTACCTGATCCAGCCAAGGCATCTTTCCACTTTTATTTTTTTCGATTTCCAGATAGTTCCACTGTCCGGCTTCATTTGCATCATAGTCAACCGTGCGCAACCATGTGATGGCAACCGTATCATTCAAAGCCTTGTCGCGAGTACCCAGCAGCATTACGTTCTCTACATCCTTAGCTGAGAGTACGCCAGCCACATTCATTGAGATATTCTGTGTTGGCAAATAGTCTGCATCTTTATCAAGTTTCTCCTGCTCCCAGCTGGCACCCTTATCTTTTGAAACAGAGATACCTGCAGCAGTGTAAGCATAGAGATACTTGCTGCTTGCACCAATGAGCTGCTTGACATCTGCATTTCCAGGAACCAATGTCCATGTTTCAGCATCGGCAGAAGCATAAACTTTGCCGCCATCTGAGATATAGAGTTCGCCATCCAGCGCTACTGCACTCTGGTAAGCGTCACTACTTAAGCTTTCGTTCATCATAATAGGTGACCAGGCGCTGCCATCATTGATGGCTGACTTCAGCACCTTAGTACCCTCGGCAGTCTTGCCGAATACATAGATGTAATCACCACAAGCTACAGCCTTCAGATCAGAGAACGCAGTCAACTGACTGTTGTTCTGAGCCAGCTCATGCCACTTAAACTCATAAGGCAACTCCTTATGTACGTTTACGGTAACCTTATACTGGGCATAGGCAGAGTAGTCGCTGCTGTAAACTCTAATCAAGCGAGGCGTTGAGAAGTTGATGGAATCAGAACTTGAATAGTATGCTGCGACAGAATCAGTCTTGTTGATATCCATCAGGAGAATAGGGCTGTTATTCTTGCTGCTGATAGTAGCCAATATGGCAGTACTCCTCACCCCACAAGGCAAGGAATCTACATTATAAATCGAGCGTTGTGCCTGATCTATGTAAAATTTATAGTCAGAGCCCGTCACATTAGCCTTGAGCAAGGTATCTTTACCTGCCTTCGTTTTGGTATATCTGTCAAGACTACCCAACGAGAAAGCCGTGATGGCTGTATCATGTGTATATTCTACTGTTGTTTCATCGCTGCTCAAGCAAGAAGAGAGCGAGAGCGTAGCTGTAATCAGCGCTATGAAAGCAAAAAACTTCCTTTTCATTCTATCCTATTTTATTTTTAGCTGCAAATTTACTGAGAATTCTTTAAAAACTCGACCTTTTCTCCTTATTATTATGCAAATTATTCATTTTTAGGCGCATTTTTTAAGTTTTTTAGTGATTTCGAGGCGTAAAAACGAAGAAATCCCGCTTCTTTTGCAAGAAACGGGATTTCATATTTAGTATAAATTCGAAGTATCGAATTAGAGCTGTGGACCAGCAGCAACGAGAGCCTTACCAGCCTCGTTTGTCTCATACTTCTTGAAGTTCTTGATGAAGCGAGCAGCCAAATCCTTCGCCTTCTCCTCCCACTGAGAAGCATCAGCGTATGTATCACGAGGATCGAGGATCTTAGGATCTACGCCTTCCAACTGTGTAGGAACTACGAAGTTGAAGAATGGGATAGTCTTTGTAGGAGCTGCGTCGATTGAGTGGTCGAGGATAGCGTCGATGATACCACGTGTGTCGCGGATAGAGATACGCTTGCCTGAACCGTTCCAACCTGTGTTAACCAAGTATGCCTTAGCACCAGACTTCTGCATCTTCTTTACCAACTCCTCAGCGTACTTAGTTGGGTGCAACTCCAAGAATGCCTGACCGAAGCAAGCAGAGAATGTTGGAGTAGGCTCGGTGATACCGCGCTCTGTACCAGCCAACTTAGCTGTGAAACCAGAGAGGAAGTAATACTTAGTCTGCTCAGCGTTCAAGATAGATACTGGTGGCAATACACCGAATGCATCTGCTGAGAGGAAGATAACCTGCTTAGCAGCTGGACCCTGAGAGAATGGACGCTGGATGTTCTTGATGTGGTAGATAGGATAAGATACACGAGTATTCTCGGTAACAGTCTTATCTGCGAAGTCAATCTTACCATCCTTAGCTACAGTTACGTTCTCGAGGAGAGCGTCACGTGTGATAGCACCGTAGATGTCTGGCTCAGACTCCTTGTCGAGGTTGATAACCTTAGCGTAGCAACCACCTTCGAAGTTGAACACACCCTCGTCGTCCCATCCGTGCTCATCGTCACCGATCAACTTACGCTTAGGGTCTGTTGACAATGTAGTCTTACCTGTACCAGAAAGACCGAAGAAGATAGCAGTGTTCTCACCGTTCATATCTGTGTTGGCAGAGCAGTGCATAGAAGCCATACCCTTCAATGGCAAGAAGTAGTTCATCATAGAGAACATACCCTTCTTCATCTCACCGCCATACCATGTGTTGATGATAACCTGCTCCTTAGAAGTTACGTTGAATACAACGGCTGTCTCTGAGTGGAGACCCAACTCCTTCCAGTTCTCAACCTTTGCCTTAGAAGCATTGTAAACGATGAAGTCTGGCTCCTGATCGAACTCAGCCTCGTTCTGAGGACGGATGAACATATTTGTTACGAAGTGTGCCTGCCATGCTACCTCAACGATGAAACGTACCTTCATACGTGTATCCTTGTGTGTACCGCAGAAACCATCTACTACGAACAACTTCTTATTAGAAAGCTCCTTCTTAGCGATCTCCTTAACGGCGTTCCATGCCTCTGGAGTTGCCTTGTGGTTATCGTTGTGATACTCCTCAGAATCCCACCATACAGTGTCGTGAGATGTAGCATCGTCAACGATGAACTTGTCTTTAGGAGAACGACCAGTGTAAATACCAGTCATTACGTTAACTGCACCGAGCTCAGTCTCCTGACCAACCTCAAAACCCTTGAGACCTTCCTTAGTCTCCTCATTGAACAATACCTCATAAGAAGGATTGTAGAGAACCTCAGTTGTACCTGTGATTCCGTACTTTGCTAAAACTGACTTATCAAACTTTGCCATTTTATTTTAAATGTATTTAAGTTGTGAATAATTTCTCTTTACCTTTTTATCTTGGTTGACAGAAGAAATCATCATTCTCCCAAAACCGCCGCAAAGTTACGAAAAATATGTTTTACAGCAAAGATTCTTAGGTATTATTCTTTCTTTTTAAAAGCTTTTTAGGTTAAAGAACTTAAAAAAAGCCGATTCGACCGACATTTGCCACGTTGACTTTGCAAAAAATCTCTGCTTAAAGAAAAACAAGCAGAGATTTACACCTATTTATATATAAGAGGGTATTTGAAGGAAAAATAAGAGTTGCTTTATATCTTTGTAATCACAAAAGGATGTTTAACAGCAGCTCTAGCAGACTTCTGTGCTACAGTACGTTCGGCTTCTGTCATTCCCATAGGCAAATATTTATTTCCCACAACCGACTTTTTAAAAATAGCCTGATACCAAGTGCATGCAGCAGTATATCTACCATAAGTCAAATTGAGGTGATACCCATCTCTATTCATTCTGTCGCCAATATAAGATGTACGCGCATTCTGAATGGCCGTACCAGCAGGAACAAGAATATCAGGATGGCAATCATGAATAACTTTGCGGGTAGCATCTAAGATGCAATTATACATTATCAGTTGATTATTACCATACTTTACAAAGCCATCATGCTTAGAATCATTAGCATACGCCCATGTCTGATGAAACACAATCTTTGTTTTTGGTGAAGTATGCGTCTTGACATAGGCAATCAACTCTTTCAAATATGGCTGATAAGTATCGTAAACACCAGAGAAATGACTAGCTTGCTGTACACTTACATAATCCCATTCCTCATCTGCCAACGCCTTTGACACCTGCTCTTTATCTATTTGCTGCATTTTACCATCTACCCCTATTTTGCGATAGCGATAAGATTTTAAATCCTCATTGACACACTTCATATGATGTTCCAGAGAGCATCCCGGAATATAGAGATTAGCAATAATGGTTTTCACCCCATCAGCATCAGCTAATTCGTGCAAATTCTGCTCAATAGCATCCTCCGAAAAGCTATTTCCGATAGCTAATATTTTAACGACCTTAGCAGCATTTGCCCCCATGAGGACAAATGCCGTAACTATAAACAATAAGAAGATTCTCTTTTTCATAACTAACATTATTTTAATTCAAACTTCAGAGTCTGTACATTTTTACTGTTTGGACCAACCATTACCTCGAATTCTCCAGGTTCATACTTATATTCCAATTCCTGATTATAGAATTTCAAATCATCAGGGGTAAGAGTAAAGGTAACTGTTTTTGTCTCGCCTTTCTTCAAACAGATTCTTTCAAAACCCTTCAATTCCTTCACTGGTCTAGACACACTTCCGACCAAATCGCGGATATAAAGTTGAACTATCTCATCTGCATCATAATTACCAGTATTTGTGACATCTACCGAAATCAGAATCTTACCATTCTCAGAAAGAATTGTACTAGAAAGAGATGGCTTTCCGTAGCGGAATGTGGTATATGAAAGTCCATAACCGAATGGATATAACGGTTCATTATCTATATCCAAATAGTTGCTGCGGAACTTCATAAACCATTTTCCATCCTCAAGCGGTCTACCTGTATTCAAATGATTGTAGAAGAGAGGAATTTGCCCTACACTCTTTGGCATAGTGGCTGTCAGTTTACCACTTGGAACCTTATCACCAAACAAGACATCACAAATAGCATCAGCCGATTCACATCCACCAAACCAGACATTCAAGATAGCAGGGAAGTTCTCCTTTTCCCAAGTCATCACAGTAGTTCTTCCTGAGAAATTAACAAGCACAATAGGCTTGCCCATTTTTTTAAGAGCAGCCAACAAATTCTTCTGAGCATCAGGTATTTCCAAATTAGTTCTACTACTACATTCACCACTCATTTCTGAAGACTCGCCCACAGCAGCAACAATAACATCAGCCTGTTTAGCTACAGCAATAGCCTCCTTCAACATCTCTTCTGCAGATCGCAGATCACGCATTTCTCTTCCAAACATAGTAGCATCAGCCTCTCTCTTTGCATCATACAACAGATTAGAGCCTTTAGCATAAAGTACTTCTGCTTTATTTCCTACAGCCTCCTTAAAAGCCTGAAGCACAGTTTTATTATCATTCAATCGGGCAGCAACGCTCCATGTTCCCGACATATTACTACGAGTATCTGCCAAAGGACCAACCAAAGCAATTTTACCCTTTTTCTGCAAAGGCAAAAGATTACCCTCGTTCTTCAACAGAACAAAGGTTTCTGCAGCAATCTTACGAGCGATAGCCTTGTGCTCTGGTGTAAAGATCTCCTTTTTTGCCCTTTTTTCGCTACAATATCTATAAGGATCATCAAACAGACCTAGCTTATATTTAGCTTCCAATATACGACGACAAGCCGTATTAACCGTCACCTCAGAAACCTTTCCTTCTTTTATTGATTTTTCTATAGTACCAACAAAGCCATCGGAAACCATATCCATATCGGTACCCGCATTCAACGCCATAGCAGAAACCTGCTGCAAATTGCCCATTCCATGTGCAATCATTTCTTCGATAGCCGTATAATCTGTCACAACCATTCCCTTGAATCCCCACATATTTCTGAGCACATCAGTCAAAAGCCATTTGTTACCAGACGCAGGTATACCTTCTACCACATTAAAAGAAGTCATCACACTTAATGCACCTGCATCAACAGCAGCCTTATAAGGAGGCATATAATAGTTAAACATACGCCATCTACTCATGTCTACCGTATTGTAATCTCTTCCAGCCTCAGCCCCACCATAAAGAGCAAAATGCTTAACACAAGCCATGACTGTATTTGGTGCAGACAAATCATTACCTTGGTAACCTTCTACCATAGCCTTGGCTATGCAAGAACCCAAATAAGGGTCTTCTCCATTGCCTTCAGACATTCTCCCCCAACGAGGATCTCTACAAATATCAAGCATAGGGCTGAAAGTCCAGTTAATGCCATCAGCCGAAGCCTCTTGAGCTGCAATTTGAGCAGACAGCTTGATTGCCTCCATATCCCATGAACAAGACAACGAGAAAGGTATCGGGAACACGGTTTCGTAGCCGTGAATTACGTCCATTCCAAAGAGAAGTGGTATTTTCAAGCGACTTTGTTCTACTGCAATTTTTTGAACTTCCTTAATGTTCTTCACACCTTTCAAGTTGAAGAGTCCACCAACTTCTCCTCGTTTGATTTTTCCTGCAACATCACTACTTTTAGTCTGTCCTGTTACTATTTCACCTGTTACGGGAAGATTAAGCTGTCCCAACTTCTCCTGTAATGTCATCTTACTCATCAAATTATCGATGAACTTATTCATTTTTGCATATTCTCCGGTTTGCTGTGCCATAGCCGGACTTACTCCCATGGCAAGCGTTACGAAAGAAAGTATCCAGTTTTTTGCTTTCATAATTTTGTTTTTTATTTATAGGTAAAACCTAGTTTCGTTAATCCTTCTTGTACCTCAGGGCAACTCATGAAGAGTTTCCACAAAAGTCCTGAGCGATAATTTTCTATCATCGGAGCTATCGTCAGTTGATCTATTGCCAAATAACGGGGCACTGTCCATTTTTTTGTTTCAGAGAAGGCATCATAGAATCCATACTTGCCCCAAATCCAAGCCCCCTTGGCATAGAAATATTTAAGGGCATTCATTGACTGTTCTGGTGTATATGGGAAAGAAGATAGAGCCGCTGTTGGCGTTATCACACCTAAATCATTATTTGGTGCATGAGCCGAATAGCCATCAACCGAATAGCTAGCAGTCAAACCCCAGCATTTTTTTCCATAACCTTTATAGCCTTTAGGATTACGAACGCAGTATTCGTAATCGCTCAGAGCATGGTTCTGTACTACATTCCAATAGTTGGCATACTGATCCGACAAATTTCTAGGATCGAGCCCGATATATGAATATTGAGCCCAGAAAAGCGGACCGCCCATTTGTTCTGCTCCATTATGTTTCAACTCCAATGCATAACCAAAAGGCTTAGCTGTACTCTTGATTCCGCCACTACGAGCCCATCCTTTATGATAGCAGTCTGCTGAAATAGAATGAGTAGGTGAAGCCGATCCAAGAATGTAAGTAATCAGACACTCGTTATAGCCCTCCAAAGGAAAGTTCATTTCCCATCCATAGTTAGGCGACCAATGCCAATAAAGTACATCCTGCCCCCCACGACGATACCAGTCGAATTCCATTTCCTTCCATAACTTGTCAATGCTAGCAGCAACTTGCTTCTCTTCGACATTTCCATCTTTGAAATACTGTCGGGCACAGAGCAAACTAGTCATAAGAAACGAACTTTCTACTAAATCTCCACCATCATCTTTTCGACCGAAGGGAACAATTCTGCCTGTCTTACCATTGATCCAATGTGGCCAAACACCATGAAAACGATCAGCATTCTCTAAGAAGTTCACTATCTTCCTAAATCTCTTTACCCCTTCCTGACGGTCAATAAAACCACGATCGATACCAACCAGTAAACCTGCAATTCCAAATCCACTTCCACCGGTTGTAACCACATCTTTATCATTCTGCGGATAAATGCCATCCAGATGAATACGTTCTGGCGCCAGTCCTGAATTACTTTCCGCACCATCCCACATATAATTAAGGTGTACTTTCTGTATATAGTCCAACATTTCATTATCATTAGCAAAGGATGTTGGTCTATCTTGCTTTACTGAAGGCGGAAGTGTTGCTGCTGGAGTATTCTCCCCAGATGCTCCACATGAAGTCCATGACAATGTCAACATGAAGAGCGATATTAGTGTTTTATTGATTTTCATTACCTTATTATATATTATATGTTTTATTATACTTTAATTACTTTGTTACGTAACAAGTACCCAGTTTTCATCGATTGTCCTCAATTTACATCTTGAAGAAAAATAACAATATCAGAAAAGAGTGATTCTTTCATTCTTGTAGATGCTATTATTTATAGTTTAAATCAACCAGTACTGGAAAATGGTCTGAAAGATAGACCTTCTCCGGTTTATCATCTATCACACGATAACGGGTAGCTTTTACGTTCTTATTCACAAACACATGATCAAGCAATGGACATTCACCGACAGGAAGACGACCGAAATCATGCCAAGAATAATTAGGACCATATTTAACAGGCGCTATATCACGAACACTTTTCATGCCATTTTGGCGAAGCACCATGAATGGCGGTTCACCATCTGAGCAATTATAATCAGCTGTGATAATCACAGGCAACCCCTTAGCGCACTCATCTATCTTTTTAAGAATCAACCGAATACCTTCCTTTCTTGCAATCTGCCCATCATTATCAAGGTGAGTATTGAAGAAAGCTATCTTCTTGTGGTTGATTTTATCTTCTAAGATAGCCCAGCTACAAACACGATTATAAGAAGCATCCCAACCTTTTACACCAAACACATCTGGAGTCTCGCTCAAAGAGAAATCACCATGCTTAATAAGTTTAAAACGACTTTTCAGATAAAATAGAGGACTATGCTCACCCTGATGTTTACCATCATCTCGTCCTACGCCAAGTGCTTCGTATTGAGGAAGTTTTGATTTTAAATCATCCATTTGATTAGGGCAAACTTCCTGCATACCCAAAAGATCCGGCTGATAGTAATTGAGCATATCAACAACAGCCCCTTTTCGATTGTTCCAGATATTATCTCCATCTGATGCAGCATCCAATCGGATATTAAAGGTCATCACGCTCACTTTCTGGGCATGAGTAGACAGAATACAAAAGATGCATAATGTCAGAAAAGAGAATATTCTATAGACTTTATTCATAATAAACGCATTGATTGTGAGTATTCATCCTATAGGACCAGCCCCATTACAGAGCCGGTCCATAGATTTATATAAGAGAGATTGATTATTCCCCGATTGGTTCTTTCTTCAAGTCAGGATTATCATTTACGGTCATGAATGGCAACGGATAGTAAGTCTTAGCCTCTGTCCATCCCTTTGGTCCTAGCACGGTCTTAGCCTTGCCTGTACGTACCAAATCGTTATAACGCTCACCCCACTCACAACAGAGTTCCATTCTACGCTCATCAAGAATCTGATCAACCGTTACGTTGGTCAACTCGCCTAGATGTGCTCTAGATCTTACCAGATTGAATGGAGCATCACCATTCTTGTTCAAGCGGACCTTAGCCTCGGCATTCATCAGGAGAACATCAGCATAGCGCAAGATTCGAATGTTATTATTGCTACCATACTTGGTTCTGCCTTCAGTCAACTCGTTGGTTGGAGTATAAGCCTTACCATTCCAACAATCAGTCTGGGTAGGGTTTTTCAATGGGCGGATAACATCACCACTAGGAGTTGTTGTACCAGCCTCCAGGAAAGAAGTAGTATATCTTACTGTTTCACCACGATTCTTAGCCCATGCTCTAAACTCAGGGTAAAGACCAATAAAACCCCAGCCAGAAATATTACCATCATTAGCCGGTCCCTGGAACACAAACCACTGGTCAGCATCGACCATTGTACCAGAACCAACACCGAAGTCTGTACACTGACATTCCATCAAAGACTCATCACAGAGTTTTCCAGGAATTTTGAACAACTCATAAAAGTCATTATACAACTCAAAACCACCATTTGCAATGATATCATCAGTCAATCTTTCAACCTCATCATAGTTACCCATATTGAGGTTGATCTTGGCAGCCAACGCCGCAGCTGTGTAAGCAGTAACAGCACCCTTGTGCTCCATTTGGTTAGGACGCTTACGAGGAGCATTCTCCATTGCATACTTCAAATCCTCCAACATATAGCGATTTACAGAATTTAATGTTGAACGTGTCAAATCCTTCTGTGTATTGCTACGCAAGATAGTTACAGGACCAAAAGCCTGTGTCAGACGATAATAAGCATAAGCACGAAGAATCTTCACCTCACCTTGATAAGCACGATTGGTCTTCTTGTCTGCTTCAGTAGTCAGATTCTCGGCATATCCTTCCAATGATTCGATAGCAGAATTAGCCACCTTAATCATACCATAATACTGATTCCATAATTCCTTTAAGCCCCAGAAGCCATTGTCGTACTTAAAATTGCCGAAGTCTACCAATGGAGCTTGGTCATCAATACGACCTGACCAGACATCGTCATCTCTAACAATAGACAAAGGCCAAATCACCCAGTGCATACCACCTGTTCTCAACTTTGCATACACACCTGATACAGGCTGATACATATCATCGGTCTTTGTAAAATCTACCTTCTCCTCAGGAACTTTGTTCTCTGGGTCAATATCAAGATAGTCACTGCATGAAGTTACACCAACCATCAGTGCTCCAACAGCAAAAGCTGATATATATTTATTGATTCTCATTGTTGTATCTTTTTAATTAGTTAGAACTGAATTTGAACACCAAATGTATAAGTGCTTGTCAATGGATATACCTCTGTATCCCACCCCTGTGCATCGCTCAACTCTGGAGTGAAAGCGTTGGCACTGAAAAGAGTCAATGGGCGGTCGGCTGTTACACTCAAACGGATTGATGGCAAGGTATAGCTACCCATCTTGATATTCTTGAAACTGTAACCGAGAGTTGCATTCTGAATACGGAAGTAGTCTGCGCTCTCTACGAAGAAAGAATTAACTTTTTGGTCTGATACGTTCCATCCTTTTATCAGTGCCTTAGCAGATGGATATGTGTTGGTTGAACCAGGACCGGTCCAACGGTTCTTTACCTGATCCTCATCAAAGTTGAAGTCACTCTGAGCATATCTCAAAGCACGCTTACGGTTGTACATCTGAGCACCAGCCTGTCCGTATGTACTCAACTCGAAGTCGAGATTCTTGTAACTGAAACCCAGATTGATACCGTATGTGAAGTTAGGGATATAAGAACCCAATGTCTGCTTATCTGCTGCATCTATCACACCATCATGGTTTACATCCTCATACTTGAAGTCACCTGGTTCCAAACCGTTTGCTACAGCAATAGGATCATTCTGACACTCCTTTGGAGTCTGATAGATACCAACAACCTTGAAACCATAGAAAGAATTCATCTCCTTGCCAACCATATTGATAGTCTTACCACCGTTGATTATGTTAGCGCCACCCAAGCTCTTTACCTTATTACGAAGGAAAGACATATTTACACCTGCATGATACTTGAAGTCCTTACCTATACGGTCGTTCCATGTCATAGAGAAATCAAGACCTTCATTCAAAATCTTACCATAGTTGCCAGCCAATGACTTATTCTCAAATGAAACCAGCGGAGAAATCACAGCATGCTTGGTCATTCTGTGGAAGTAGTCGGCATCAATATTCAAGCGGCCCTGCAAAGTAGAGAGATTGAAACCTGCGTTGATTTCATCTACAACCTCCCACTGCAACCAGCTGAAATATGTATTATTCTGATAGCCAGGGAAAACAGTATTTCCGAATACACCAGAAGCACTATTACCGGTGGAGATGGATGCGAAGCCATCACTTGCTGCTACGTGGTCGTTACCCAACTTACCCCAGCTGGCACGAACCTTCAGATAGTCGATAATTGACTGGTTCTTCATCCAGGATTCCTCTGAAATTACCCAAGAAGCACCTACTGATGGGAAGTAACCCCACTTGTCCTGATACTTAGAAGAACCATCAGCACGCATCGTGAACATCAAGTAATACTTGCTGTCGAAATCATAGTTCAAACGGGCAAAGTAAGACAAACCTCTAAACTTTGTTCCGTCATCACCCAATGTAATACCTGTTGTGCTACCCTGTCCTAAATACAGATAAGAATCGTTGCCCTCTGGTACATTAGGAGCAGAGCCCCACAAGTTCTTATAAGTTTCCTGACGCATAGATGTACCAAGCATGGCACCGAAATTGTGCTTACCGAAACTATCCTTATAGGTCAAGGTATTATCCCATATATAGTTGTTATACTGGGTATTGGTCTTGGTCAAAGAAGTAGCATTGCTCTGCTGATTGCTTTCTACATAGTAGGTAGGAACAAAAGTTCTGCCATCAATATTCTGATAGTTGTAGTTGATACTTGTCTTGAAAGTCAACTTCTCTGGCACGATATTCAACTGAGCATAAAAATTGGTCATATACTGACGCAAATCATTCTTTGAATCATAGTAGTTGGCTGTAGCTACAGGATTCTTGAAGTTGTCAGACAATCCGATGCTCTTAGGCGAAGCATACTTTTCAGGCTTGGCATTCTCATTGTTATTATCATATACAGGTATCAAACCAGGAGTATTGAATGCTTGCTGCCATGCTGTATTGTTTGGCAAAATCTGGCTTGACTGGCTGAATACTCCATTGAAACCTACCTTCAACCACTTGGTTGCATCGTAATCTATGGCAGCACGGAAGTTAAGACGCTTGTAGTTGTTCTTCACATCCATGATACCATCCTGTGCCAAGTAGCTCATACCCAAAGAGTAAGTTGACTTATCGCTACCGCCACTGATACCAATACTGTGGTTGGTCATTACTGCTGTACGAAGAAGTTCGTCATACCAATCGGTATTTGCACCATAAGTCCACTTATGGAAATCGCTGTCAGCATAGCTACCCCCAAAACGGTCGATAGAATTCTTGATCATTGGGGAGTAAGCATTAAAGTTTGCTTCCATCAACATGGTAGCATACTGGCTAGAGTTCGCCATCTTCAATACATTTGTAGCTTTCTGAATACCTACATATCCATCGTATGTAATCTTGGCACTCTGATTCTTAACACCCTTTTTGGTCGTGATGAGTACAACACCATTGGCAGCTCTTACACCATAGATTGCTGCAGCAGAAGCATCCTTCAGAATTGTCATATCCTGAATATCATCATTGTTGATGAAGTTGATGTCATCATAGAACATACCATCAACAACATAGAGCGGAGAACTGTTTCCGAAAGAACCGACTCCACGGACACGCACTGTAGGACCAGCACCAGGCGTACCACTATTTACGACGTTCACACCTGCAACCTTACCCTGCAAGGCAGACATAGGAGAAGAAGAAGGTGTAGACTTGATATCATCAGCCTTGATAATGGTGATAGGCGAAGTCAAATCCTTGGCCTTAGCAGAACCGTAACCGATGACTACCACATCATTGAGGTTCTGGAAATCATCGTTCAAAACTACTTTCAGGTTATCAGTAACCTTTAAGGTCTGAGGCTGCATACCAATGTAAGATACATTAATAGTAGCCTTAGGGTTAACATCTTGGATCGTAAAGTTACCATCCATATCGGTAACGGTAGCCTGGTTAGAGCCAACAATCTTAATGGTCGCACCTATAATAGGGTAACCAGATGTGTCTAGGACACTACCTTTCACGACCTTATTCTGCGCAAAAGAGAATTGCGCAAAGCAAGAGAGTGTTAGAAGCAATAATAATTTTTTCATAATTAAATCATTTTGTTCGTTACTTTTATTTAAGTTTAAAATTGCGGTGCAAAGTAAACACTTTTTTGTTTCATTAGCAAATTTTGGACTACTCTTTAACTACTCTACACTATTTACCCACTACGCTATTACTACTGCAGAAACAGTTAACTTCTTGTTTTATAGAATGTTAAAGATACGCATATTTTTATCCTTTTTTCTTTGCCCATTCACATATTTTTTGTATTTTTGCATGCGGATTCAATAACAACTAAACTTTGAAATATGTCACGACTAACATTTATCTACATAAATATACTATGTTTTTTATGCTTTGCTGGGCAGAACAGCAAAGCACAAACCTTCATGCCTATCATCACCAATTATAACTCGTTCTCCTATCAATTCGGTATTCAAAATTGGAGTTGTACCCAAGACGATAGAGGCACAATGTATTTCGGCAACAACGATGGCATGCTTATCTATGACGGCTATGAATGGACACATGCTGCTCTTCCCAACAAAGGAATCATCCGCTCTGTTCTTGCTGATGGAGACAGAATCTACGTAGGAACTTATACTGACTTTGGATATTTCACACGCGACAACCGAGGTCGTATGACTTATCACTCTTTGTGGCCATCCCAGTATAAATCGCATAACGATGAGATATGGAATATCATTAAAGTGAAGGATCATATCTATTTCCAGTCTTTCTGTTCTTATTTCGATTACGACGGCAAACAGGTTACGCCTTATTTCAATAATAAGGAATTACCCCTTTGGTTCTACCCTGCCAGAAACAATGTCTATACTCAAATTGTAAACGGCGGAATAAGCTTGGTCAAGAATGGAAAATTTCTGCCAGTTCTCTCTGCCACTAAAGTAAATGGCGACAACATTATGGGCATGTACGCCCTTTCCGGAAACAAGACCTTGCTGATTACGCACAAACAAGGATTCTTTATCATGGAAGGATCAGAGGCGACCCCTGTCCACACCAGTCTTGACGCAGAATTGTCGCGTTCTTTAGTCAACAGAACCGCTCTTCTTAACCCAACCACACTAATCGTAGGAACCATCAAAAATGGTGTTTATGCTATCAATCTCAACAATTTCCAAGTAATATGGCACTACAACAAAGCCAACGGATTGCACAACAATACCGTTCTCAACCTCTATGTAGATAACAGCAAGAATCTCTGGGTAACGCTTGACAATGGCATTTCTCTGATACATACCGGTTTACCATTGTCGGTAATGAATATGGAAGGCTTCGGTATGACGTATGGCATGAGTATCATCAACAACCAGATGTATATTGCAACAAACCAGTCGGTATGGCAATATGATATGGCGAAGCACCAGACCATCAACGTATCAGGATGCGAAGGCCAGAACTGGTACTTGGCGGCGATGAACACCCAAGTGTTTGTTGGCAACAATAATGGTATCAAGAACATTGTTGGGGACAAATCTTTCAATCTAAGCAATACCATCAATGGAAGTACTTGCCTCAAAGAATACCATCTCTTTGGGCAACATGCCTTGATAGAGTCTTCCTACACCATCTTTCATTTCTTTAGAAAAGAAGGTAACAGATGGGTTAACAGACAGGATATCAACGGCTTTAGTGCTCCTATCCGAGAATTCGAAATAGACAATACGGGCGTTCTCTGGGCAGCCCATATGAGTAAAGGTCTGTATCGGCTCACATTGTCAAAAGACCTTTCCCGCTTTACCAAAGTACAATATTATCCTTCGCTCAACAATGGGCCAGAACAGATGTTTCACGTCATGAACATCAATGGAAGAGTAGTCTTCTCTTATAACAACGGGCTATATACTTACGATGATATCCAAAAGGAAATTGTAGCTTACAAGGGATGCGGATGGCTCAGCAATACCGGCATCATCACCTCTTCGTTCATTGACAAGAACCAATATTGGGTGCTTAATAAAGACGGTTTCTGGTTGATCCAATCCAACGAACAAAACGGACACCCAAAGGTATTTATATCGAACACCATCTTTGGAAAAGAAATCAACAACTACGGCCATGCGATGTATACGCAGGGAGCCAATACCTATTTCTTCCTGAACGATGGCATTGGCCGATATAATGGCAAAGACATTCGTTCAAAGAGAAATCTGTATAAGATTTTCATCAAGGAGGTGACTACCAAGGGGAAGAACAACCATCAGGAATACCTGCCGATACATAGCAATAAAGAGGAGGTTGACTCAAGGGGAAATATGTTCTTCAAGCTATCTTATCCTAACTTTGATAACGAGAAACTGGTATTTTGTTATACGCTGGCAAAAAATGGCAAAAAGCTGACAGAGAAAAGTAGTTCACCAACCATCTCTTATAATAACTTAGATTACGGAAACTATACTTTTACTGCAACCGTCAAGAGCCTGAGCGGAAAGGTACTGAGCGATTCTATCGTCTATCAATTCTCATACCCAGCCCCATTTTACCTTTCTATTTGGGCATGGTTTGGATATGCCTTCCTGCTCTATGTCTGCGTATATGGCTATACTCGCTGGCATATAAACAAGATTGTACGCCGCAACCAAAAGGTGGCAGAAGCAAAACTGATGGTACAGAAGATGAAGGTTCTGGAACAGGAACGCATTATTGCCGAACAACAGAAGATTCTTCTAGAAAACGAATTGGAAATAAAAGGCAAAGAAACAGCAAGCATCGCATTCGATATGCTCGCGTTGAAAAACTCTATGGGCGATGTAAAGGAGCAACTCTTAAGCGGAATGCACCGGGGAACCTTAAGCTCACGGGATGTAAACAAGATTCTGATGCAGATGAAGAGTCAGGATACAGATTTATTCTGGAGTACCTTTCAGAACAACTTCGACCTCATCCACAAGCGTTTCTTCAGAAATCTGCACGAGAAATATCCGGAGCTTACCGCCAACGATATGAAGATTTGCGCCCTGCTGCGACTAAATCTTAACACTAAGGATATTGCCAACTTTACACATCTCAGCATACGAGGTGTAGAAAGCGTAAGATACCGTCTGCGCAAAAAATTGGGTATTCCTAGCGAGAAATCGCTAACAGACTTCCTGATAGAATTTGAGTAGGCAATCGCATATTTGGTGCTATTCAAGATAAAAAATACGCAAACATTTTGCTGATTCCATATTTTCTATTATCTTTGCATGAGATTTGCTGCATCTCAGCTATCTGAAAACAAAACGAGAAATATAAAACTACAGCTATATGAAGATAAATAATCTGAGCGAGCACAATTGCATCATCAACCGCTATCTGGCAGAGATGCGTGACTGCGATTATCAAAAGAACCGATTGCTCTTCCGCAACAACATCATGAGAATCGGTGAGTATGAAGCCTTTGAAATATCAAAGACTCTTAATTACGAAAAGACTGAGGTGACTACACCGCTCGGTGTGGCCCAGGTTAATCTTCCTACCGAAAAGATTGTCATCGGTACTATATTCCGTGCCGGACTTCCTTTCCACGAAGGTTTCCTCAATATTTTCGACCACTCTGGCAATGCCTTTGTGAGTGCTTATCGCGAGTATACCAACAAGGAGCATACTGAAGTGGGCGTACATATCGAATACCTCGCTACACCTGATCTTACTGATAAGGTGCTCATCATTGCCGACCCTATGCTTGCCACAGGTATCAGCATGGAGATGGGTATGAAGGCTTTCCTCACCAAGGGCAATCCTAAACATATCCACATTGCCTGTGTTCTCGCTGCACCTGAGGGCATTGAGCACGTCAAGAAGACCTTCCCTGAGGACAAGACTACTATCTGGTGTGCCTCTATTGATGAGGGGTTGAACGAGCATAAGTATATCGTGCCAGGCTTCGGCGACGCCGGCGACTTGTGCTATGGCAGCAAGCTCTAAGTCGCAGGCTTTATAAATTCGTACGCTTTATAAAAAGTATAGCAACTCTACTCTGAAATACTCTTCACTCTTCACCTTTCGGGCCGAAACCCCTGTGTTTATCGGCATTCCGAGGGGTGAAGAGTTATTTGTATCTCTTCACCCACTCTTCACCACTCTTCACCGACAGACATTAAAAAAACTGAACTTTCGCATGCGGTTCAAGTACGGGCTGAAGGCCCAAAAGCTCCTAGCCCAGGGCGTGTGGGGCAAAACTTACGAAAGTTCAATTAAAAAGAGGTACAAGACCGCTGCAACAGAAGGTGAAGAGTGGGTGAAGAGTGCCCGAACACTCTTCACCCCTCGGAATGCCGATAAACACAGGGGTTTCGGAGCATTTGGTGAAGAGTGAAGAGTTTTTCGTCTATCGCATAAAAAAGAAAATCAGACGCCTAAAAGAAAATCAGATAAACCCATTTCCGAGGGCTGTAAAAGACAAACAGCCGACTAGCGGATAAGGCGCTAGTCGGCTGTCCGGCTTCTGCCAGTTGGCTGTCCTACTCAAACAGCCAACTTATCTCCGAAAGATAAAACCTTTAATAATGGAACGAGCTGCCCCCCAGGAACTCTCGCAGAAGCGAAGTAGGCGGCAGATTATTATAAGGTATACCCTTGAAGTATTTCAGGAATTTAAGCAACCGGTAAGCCTCAGCATATTCCTCGCAATTCTCCGGAACCTGCTGCAGCAGCGGCTCTGCCTGCATCTTGATTACAGCCAGTTCATAAAGCATCGCCGTATTGAGCATCGCATCGGCATTCTCCTGGAACGGGAATATCCACTTGTTCTCACCTGCCCTTACCGAAGGCCAGCGATGAATGGTTTCCTGGGCAGAGACACCTCGATACTTGTAATCGCGGATGATACGGCGAAGCAAACGGTTGTCTGTTGTCGGGATATAATTGTGATTGTCCAGAAGAATCGTGGTCAGCGCCGAAGCATATACTCTGAATATCTGCTCCTGCGGGATGTGAGCCGTCAGCTCTGGGTTCAATGCATGAATGCCCTCTACCACCAGCACATTGTTATCGTTCATCTTCAGCTTGTTGCCGCTCTTTTTACTCTTTCCGCTCTGGAAATCATACTTCGGCAATTCTACCTCCTCACCACGGAAGAGGGCATTAAACTGCTCGTTGATCAAATCGAGATCCAGAGCATAGATGCTCTCATAATCATATTCGCCTGAAGCATCCTTCGGCGTTTTCTCCCTATCTACGAAATAATCATCGAGCGAAATCTGGAGCGGTTTCAATCCGTTTACGGCAAGCTGTATGCTCAGGCGCTTGCACGAAGTGGTCTTGCCCGAAGAAGAAGGACCTGCCAGCAGCACCAGTTTCACGCCCTTGCGGTTGGCTATCTCCTCAGCAATCTTGGCAATCTTCTTCTCCTGCAGCGCCTCGCTGATATTGATGATGTCGGTAGAATGATTGGAATCTATCGCCTGGTTAAAATCGCCTACAGTCCTGATGCCCAGGATACTCTGCCAGCGATGATGCTCCTTGAATATCTCAAACATCTTGTCCTGTCGGGTCATTTCGCCCAGCACATCCGGGTTCTTGAGCGAAGGAATGCGCAGGAGCATTCCATCATAATATTTCTCCAGCCCGAAGAGATAGAGCTGCGAGGTATTGGTGAGCAGCGTGCCGTAGTAATAATCTACATAATCACCTATTTTATAATAGGTAGTATAGATAGAGCCCGATGTCTTGAGCAGCTTCACCTTTTCCACATCCCCTTTCTCCTGGAACAGCGCAACTGCCTCTTCGGTAGGCACGGTGAACCGGCGTATCGGCATCCTGGCATCGATAATCTCCTGCATGCGACGGCGGATGATGTTCACATCTTCATCAACAACAGGTCTGCCCAGACGGATATCTACGTAGAAACCATTCGATACGGGGATATCAATCACCACATCTGTAGCAGGATAAATGTCCTGTACCGCCTTGCAGAGAACAAAGAAGAGGGTACGGGTATATGCACGCGAACCGGATGAAGAAGTCATATCAAGGAATTCTACATCTTTAGAATTATAAACACGATAATGCATGCCTTCAACCTTGTTATTTACCCTTGCAGACACCGGTCCGTGGGTCATTTTGAGGTCAAATGCTGAAAAAATATCAAAAAGTGTGCTTCCGATTTCTACTTTCTGAGATTTTTTATTATTTTTGCAACGGATTTGAATTGCTTGTTTCATTTGTATTAAAACTATGTTACAAAATTAAACTAATCTACCAGCTCTCGAAGCCCCCGAAGGTGCTTTTTGAGCATCGGCTTACTCTTTATTAGAAGAGAGACGCCTACAGAGTGTAAAGTTACGAAGAAATTCGGAAACTTGATGTATTTGACAACATTAATTAAGTTATTATATGTCGATTTGGATATTTTTTAAGCTTATTGGAGCACTCGCCCTACTGATGTTCGGTATGAAGTCCATGAGCGACAGTTTGCAGAAGATGGCAGGACCACAGCTCCGCCATGTGTTAGGAACGATGACCACCAACCGTTTGACGGGCATCCTCACGGGTACGCTCATCACCGCAGCGGTGCAGTCTTCTACAGCCACAACGGTGATGACCGTATCATTCGTTAATGCCGGTCTCCTTACCCTAGCCCAGGCTATCTCCGTTATCATGGGCGCCAACATCGGAACCACACTCACCGCATGGATCATGAGTGCCGGTTTCTCGTTTAACATCACAGATTTTGTATGGCCGGCGTTCTTCATCGCCATCATCCTGATTTACAGCAAGAAGCGCAAGATTATCGGCGACTTCATCTTCGGTATATCCTTTATGTTTCTCGGTTTGGGAACTTTACGCCAAACCGGTATCGACATGGATCTGGCTCATAATCAGCCGGTTCTAGAATTCTTTGCAAGTTTCGATCCTCACAGTTTCCAGACTACCATCACCTTTCTGATTATCGGTAGTATACTCACTATGTGCGTGCAGAGTTCGGCAGCCGTCATGGCGATTACGATGATACTCTGTTCTACCGGCGTATTGCCTATCTATCAGGGTATTGCGCTTGTGATGGGTGAGAATATCGGAACAACCGTAACCTCCAATGTGGCAGCGCTCACCGCCAATACCCAGGCCCGGAGAGCGGCGATGGCGCACATGGTGTTCAACATCTTCGGTGTGCTTTGGATACTCTGCGTGTTCCGCCCGTTCATCCATCTGGTTTGCGGCTGGGTAGGTTATGACGACATGATGGAGAAGACCGATCCTCATTTCGTAGCCAATGCCGCCAAGCTATCCTTTGTGCTTGCCGCCTTCCATACCACCTTTAACCTATCCAACACCTTTATCCTGGTTTGGTTCATTCCACAGATAGAGAAGCTGGTATGCAAGATTATCCGTCCTAAGAAGAATGCCGATGAAGACGATTTCCGCCTGCGCTTTATCCAGAGCGGTATCATGAAGACACCGGAAATCTCTGTCTTGGAGGCACAGAAAGAGATTCATTGCTTTGCCGAGCGCATCCAACGCATGTTCGGCATGGTGAAGACGCTTCTTGGCGAAACCAATGAAGATAAGTTTGTAAAACTCTATAGCCGCATCGAGAAATACGAAGGCATCTCTGACAACATGGAGATAGAGATTGCCAAGTATCTCGACCAGGTGAGCGATTCTCATCTTTCTGACGAGACCAAGGCAAAAATTCGTGCCATGCTCCGTGAGATTTCTGAAATCGAGAGTATCGGTGACAGCTGCTTCAACATCGCCCGCACGCTGAACCGCCGTTTCAAGGGCAAGGAAGACTTCATCACTTCACAGTATGAGCACATGCATCAGATGATGGAACTTACCGACAATGCTCTTACCCAGATGAACATCACCCTCGTAGGTCATAAGGGAGACAACGATGCCAACCTCTCTTTCAACATCGAGAACGAAATCAACAACTATCGCAATCAGTTGAAGAGCCAGAACATCAACGATGTAAACAACCATCTCTATACCTACGCCATCGGTACCATGTATATGGATATCATCCAGGAATGCGAGAAACTCGGCGACTACGTGGTGAACGTAGTGGAGGCTCGAATGGGTGTAAGACAGCATGAGGCATAGGGAATTTACGATGAATGAATAATGAAAAACATTTCAGTAATTTTGTCCTCGGTGAGCATAGCGAATCTTGTTGTTTTCTTTGTTATTATTTGCACTATAAAGTTACAACAATTTTCGCTAACCACCAATTTTACAGACAATTATAATTCATCGAACTCACGTTATTAAAAGGTAATGCAAACCGAGTGGAAAATAAAATGAAAGGGCGGAAAAGTTGGTTTGGCAAAAGGTGAAAAGAGTGAAAAGATAAATATGACCGATAAGACCTATTTGTCTTATAGATCCTATCGGTCCTATAAAACCTTCAAACCAGTTGACCTTAAATAAAAGAAACTCACCTTTCAATCAACCGGGTGACGCGGCCCAATGTGAGCATTTCCCATAGTGAGGCCACGGTCCAGCCCGGTGCAAAGATGTCATTGTAAAATCCTTTACCGTTACGGCCATAATCCCAGTGGGTATGTTGAACCACCTCGGGGTAATAACCGACCTTGGCCACACCACAAAGGTTGCCCTCACAGGGCAGGAGCTGCCTCATGGAGGTGCTGATTACATTTGAAAAAGCCATGAATCGCGGCTCTTTGAACTCATGCGAGAGCCATTTCAGCACGTCAACAAAGTCGAAAACAAACACGTCTATATGGTTGTTCTCAACCGAAACATTACCCCACCCGCGGGTCTTCAGACCGATGTCACCCAACATCTGTCCTTGGGCAAAGGGCACATCCCATGTGTAATACCACGAGAGTGCGAAATAAGCAGCCTGACGGCACAGCTCCGCATAATGACGGCGTTGTGAGCCATGACTGGAAAGAGCCATGCAGTAAGCGGCCGTGGCAGAGTAAAGCGAAGCCTCTTTGTCCTCACAATCAGCATCAAGAGTAGATGAAAAATAGTCAGACGGGGTTATTATTTTCTTCTCAATGTAGTCCATTGTGCGGCGTGCCGCCATGAGCCAGCGGTGATTACCGAAATAACGGCTGCCCATAACCAGCGGCAGAGTGGCCGAGGGAGTGCTTCCTCCGCCAGCATCAACCACACGGCCGTCATCATTAAACTTACGCGGGAAACTGCCGTCAGCCTTCTGACGACGCACAATCAGGTCGAGAATGTTCTTCATGCGCTGTTCCCACTCAGGGTGGCGGCGTCCGTTACGCCGTTCATAGTCAAGATAATAAAGCACCGCACACACGCCTTCTGACTGACGGCGGATGCTGTGCCAGGTCTGGGCCTTGCCCTTTTTGCAGTCAATAACCTCATTGAAGTAACCGGCAGACGAAAAGCCGTAACGCAGATAAGAGTCGAAAACGGCGCGTGCATCCTTTACCAGGTCGGTACGGTTGTGGCTTTCACCGTACTCAAGGGCATTGAAAGCGTTGAGCAGAGTGCGGCCGACGAAACCCACCTCGGCCAGTTCTGGACTGGCACAGTCGTCAACCCACATTCCGGCACTGGCGTAGTAGCATGGCTGTGCCTTGACAAAACTCTCCTTGAAGTAGTTGCTCATAACCTCTTTCATACGTTCGTCAGAGTAAGCAACCTGCACTGGCTGCGGACTGTAAGTGTCGTAAGAGTACGTCCAGAGTCCGCTCACGCAGTCGGCAAAGCTGTCGGCAGCAAGTCCGTTCACCTCCCATTGCAGTGTCGTGGTCTCACCGCGGTCAAGCATGGCGAAGGCTTCAACGGGTGGAGCAAGCGTGAGTTTGCGTATGTAAGAGTAAGGTTTCTCGCTGTAAGGATAGCCGAAACTGAGCGTAGCGGTTCCTCCTACGTTCTCAAACCCGGTGTAGCCTATGTCGGTGGGGCCTGCCAGAATAACCTCGCCTTCCTCACGGGTTGTTGGAGCTTCATGTTTGAAACTGTCAATTCTTACAACTGACACGGCGCGGTGCGCCTTCTGGCTGAACGCGGCCACGAGCGGAGTGCTCAGACGGTCCTCACGCACGGTCCAACTGTCAGAGGTGTGGAACGAGGGGGTCTGCTTAGGCGAGCGCAGATTGCGCCTGTACCAGAATCCCGGCATGTAGAACAGGCAGTCGTCATGGCTGAAACCCGTTGAGAGCCGCTCTTTAAAGTTGAAGTAAACCCTGCTGTGTGCCGTCAGACTGACGGTTATGCGCCGCCGTGAACCGTCGGTGCTGACCGTCTGAACAATGTCAAGCGGCAGCTCTCCGTCAGGGGCCTGAAGTGTGTAAGCGTCTGTTTCACCCTCCTGTCGGATGAAATTCAGAGTGTGGCTCACGGCCTTGTTGCCGGGCTTCTTTATTGCGATTGAGGCCGAAAGTCCCTCCACGGCATCGGCGGCATTGGCCGTAAGCGTGCCGCAGAGTGTGGCTGTGATGCAGAAAAGCAATGTTTTTATTTTCATTGTATCAGTCTATTTATTGACAACTTTCAGGGCTTCGGCGGGCAGGTCGGTTGTGAGGAAGTCGGCACGTCCGTCAAACTCCCTCATAACGTCAGTGCTCCTCACTGTCCAAACGTTGACTTTCATACCCAGCCGGTGGCACTCGTCAATCCACTCGGGGTGCTTGCGCAGCACGTCATAGTGATAGTCAAGTCCGGCGCAGCCCAGTTCTTTAAGCTGTGAGGGTGTCATTTCACCGTTCAGATAATAGACGGGAGTGCCCTTGGGTGCAATTTTCAGCAGCGTGCGCAGTGCATTTGCCGAGAAAGTTATGTACTCCACACGGTTCTGCAGCTTCATCCGTTCCACCAGTTTCACAATTTTTTCGGCTGCAAGGTCCTCGCGTTCAGGTGTTGAATGGTGTTTCAGCTCGAGTATCAGTTTCAGCGTTGTGTGCTTTTTGGCAGCCTTCAAAAATGCCTCAAGAGTAGGAACATGCTCTCCGTTCTTAAGTTTCTGCGCCGTGAGGGTCTTTGCATCGGTCTGCTCAATCATGTAAGGACCAATCTTAGGGTCGTGGTTTACAATCAGGTGATTGTCCTTCGTAATCCACACGTCAAACTCCGAGCCGTAACAGCCGATGGAGTCAGCCTTCAGCAGAGCCGTTATGCTGTTTTGGGCAGAGCCTTCCGTCTTCCAGTAACCACGGTGTGCAATGACCCGTGTCTGTGCCTGTGCGCCGCAAAACACCATGAGCGCCACGGCAAGAATCATTAATCTGTTTTTCATTTTTATAAAGTTGTTTTTTTAAGTTTTACTCCTTTTACAGATGCCAAATATACTTCTATTTTGCAAAACCCATTGTTTTGGCCTGCAAAACTTATTGTTTTGGCGTGCAAAAGTGGCAGTTTCAGAATGCAAAACAGACAGTATTGCAACACGTTGAATATCAGACGGTTGCACAAGGGCTGTTATTGGGTCCCGAAAACGCCGTATTTTTTACGACCAAAACCTCAGCCGCTGGTCCTTTATAAAGGAACAAGCGGCAAAGGTTCTAAATGCTAATTGCTAATTGTCAAATACTAATTAAACAGTGTGTCAGCAATTTAGTACCCCGGATTCTGCACGAGGTTGGGGTCAATCTGTATCTGATCGAGAGGAATTGCAAGCCAGTAGTTGCGCGGAGCCTTGAACTGTGAGCGGTCAATCTCACTTCCGTCCTCCATGTCCGTTACCTTGTAGAAGGTTTCGGCTGTCTTTCCTGACAGCGTCCACGACTTCTCCTTGGGGTTGATTTCCTTCTCGGCAATCTTCCAGCGGCGAATGTCGTGGAAGCGGCGGCCCTCCATTGCAAGCTCGTTTGAGCGTTCATCGTGAATCACGCTGCGCAGTTTCGCCTCGTCGGCCGGTATTCCGCCGGCATAGCTCCATGACTTCTCAAAGGTCGGAAGTCCGCAGCGCGCACGTATTTTGTCGAGGTACGCCAGACTCTTTGCGCTGAGTTTCTTATTGTATTCAAAGTCGGCCTCAACGTAGTCGAGGTAAAGTTCTGCCATGCGCAGGTAAGGGAAGACCCATTTGTTGTAGGTTATCTTGTCGCTGGTCACGTCATACGAATCGTATTTTGATACCCATTTCTGACAGTAGTAACCGTTGTTTGACTGATATTCGTTCTTAACTATGCCGTCATCCTGCTGGGGTTCACCGCGCCGACATTTCAGCATCATGATTCCGTTCTGCACCTCGTAGGGGCCACGGTCGTAACCCACAGATGCGTAGAAGCGCGGTTCGCGGTTCACATGTATGATTGATGTCTTCTCACCGGGGAACCACGGTGCGTCAACAATCGTCTCCGGGTTCAGGTTCTTGGTGTCGGGGTCATCGGCCAGGGGCAGTCCCTTCGCGGTGAAATAACGCTGCACACAGCTCCAGGTGGGCACCATGTAACCACGGAAGCCCTTTGAACTGTATTTTTTAAAGCCGACACGCGGTGCGATATTCTTGATGCAATAGGTGATTGTGCCCTGGTCGGCAAGACCGAACAAAATCTCGTCCCAGTTGTTAAAGCCTCCGGCATTGTCACCTACAAAGGCCGAGTGGTAGTTGCGGGCACCCTGCACGGGGTCGGTTGTGGTACCGCCGTACAGTTTATAGCCGTTGGCCTCGCAGTAGGTTATGGCTGCCTCGGCGGCATCCATGGCCTTTTTCCACTTCTCGCGGTCATAAGTGAGATTCATCAGCGGCGTTCCGTCAGGGTTCTTGAAGTCAGAATAAAAATCCGTGTCGCCATTAACAAGTGGCGAGGCGGCGTAAAGCAATAGTCGTGCCTTGTACCCTAGAGCGGTTGCGGCAGTTGCGCGGTCGCGGTTTCCGCTGCTCTGTTGTGCCGGCAACAGCTTTGCGGCCTCGTCATACTTTTCGGCAATGAAGTCCACACACTCATCGTAAGGACTGCGCATGAGTTCGGTTGACATCGAAGGGCTTTCCTCCGACTTGATGAGGAATATCGGACCGTAGTACTCAAGCATTATCTGGTGATAATAAGCAATGAGAAACAGCGCCTCACCCTTCCAATGATTCTTGTTTTCCTCGGTTATTCCCGGCACGCGGTCAAGATTGTTCAGTACGTTGTAACAGTTGCGAATGGCACCCCAGATGTCCTTCTTAACTGCGCCGGTCGGATAATTTGTGGCGTTGTTGCTCCAAAGTCCGTAGTACGTACTGCTGGGCGACTCCTGCCCGTTCATAAGACTTTTATAGTGAAACCAGCGGGTTGTACCCCTGTAACCCACAATGAACTCATCGGCTCCGGTGGCATCCGGGAACTGTTGGGGATGAAAATAATTAGGTATTTCCTTGTAGCAGCCAATCACCATCTTCTCGGCTTGCGTTTGCGTTTTGTAAACATCGTTTATCGTGGGAGTGCCTTCGGGCACCACGTCAAGATAGTCGCACGAGGAAAAAGCTACCGCGGCAACCGTCAGAACGAAGTATTTTATGTTGTTAAGTATCATTTCTTAAATGTTTAAAATTGCTTAATAATTGAACTGAACTCCAATTTTCACTGTGCGCTGGATAGGATATTTCAGTCCGTTTCCGCTTCCCATTTCAGGGTCCCAGGTGCTGAATGGCGAAATGGTCAGCAGGTTTGTGCCCGCTACGTATGCCCGTAGCCACGGCGTGAAGGTGTAACCCAGCTCGGCATTCTTCAGTCTGAGGTAGCTGGCGTTACGCAAATAGAACGTGCTGGGCACCACGTTGTTCTGCACATACGTGGTTGACAGGCGCGGATAAGCGGCATTTGCCACATTGTTTTCCTCCGACCAGTGGTTGTCAACAATGTATTTTGCAATGTTCATACCATCGCCTGACTTGTCGACAAAAGGCTGTATGTTGCTCATAAGCAGACTTACGTTGCCCGAACCTTGGAAGAACAATGACAAATCCCACTTCTTGTACTTCACGGTTCCGCCTAATCCGTAGATTATTTCGGGTATTTCGGGGTGGCCGATTGTAGTGTAATCGCTGGCATCAACAGTTCTGTCACCGTTCAGGTCCTTGTATTTTATGTCACCAACAACAGGAGTAGAGCCCAGGTTTTGCACCGGAGCATTGTCTATTTCCTCCTGCGAAGTGAAGATACCCTCGGCAATAAGACCACGGATACTGTTTATAGGATGACCTACGCGGGAGTAGTAAGAATCGATGTTTGCAGGCTCATCAACATTCGTAATCTCATTGTGGGCATAAGTAAAACTGCCGTTCAGCCGCACTGTAAAGTCTTTATTAAACGCTTTCTGATAACTTGCACTAACGTCAACGCCATGGTTCTTAACCGCTCCGATATTGGCGTAAGGCAGTGCGGAGCCATAACCTGCGGCAGAAAGAAGTGCTTGACGCTGCATGAAAATGCCTGTTCGCTTCTCGCTGAACACATCTACAGTAAGGTCAAGACCACCGAACAATGTCATGTCAACACCGAAGTTGAACTTCTTTGACTTTTCCCATGTGGCGAAAGAATTACCATACTTTGTCACAACCGGCACCGCGTTGTTCACGTAACCGTCACCAATCCACCATCCACCTTTTCCGCTCATGTCAACAGTGGTTACGTATGGGAATCTCTCAGAGAGTGCATCATTGCCTACAAGACCGTAAGAGCCGCGCAACTTTAAGTTGTTAACCACCTCTTTGAGTGGTTTAAAGAAGGTCTCGTTTGATATTGTCCAGCCTAAAGCCACTGCGGGGAAGAAGCCGAAACGCTGCCCGCTGATGAAGTTCTCGGAGCCGTTGTAACCAAAAGTGGCCTCAAGCAGGTAACGGTGGTCGTAGTTATAGGTAAGACGGCCTGCCAGTCCTTGCTCACGGTAAGGCAGAAGGTCATACTCGGTTCCGCCGTTTGCCACCTTCTTGGTTTCCTTCATGTGGTACACAAAAGTGGCTCCGATGTCGTGTTTACCAAAGGTACGGGCGTAGTCAAGAGTACCCTGAAGCGACCATACGCTCTCCGTCGGGTCGCGTCCTGAGTTTGATTGCAGGTAGGGCTGCCCCGGTGTACCTATCGACTCGGTGGTGTAGTTGAATGAACCGTCGGGATTCTGCGTGTAGCCATCGCCCACTTTGTAGTAGAAAGGCACAATCCAGTGGTCAAGCCAGTTGAAGCTGTAATTGTAGAAAGATGCCAAAGCACTGGCTTTAAGTCCAGGAGTAATGAACTTCAAGTCTTGATCCACGCTGAAAGCGGTGGTTGAATAAACGTAGTTGCGCTCAGTGTAGCCGCTGCTAAGCTCGGCATACGGATTGTTGAAAAGTCCGCCTACACCCTGCCGTGTGCCATTTCCGTAACGCACAAATGTGTCTCCCTCCTCGGCGGGAAGCGTAGCCGGGAAGGCTACAGGATTAACCGTCATTGAATAATTGAACAGGTTTGACGTTGAAGCCTTTGGTCCGTGATAGAAAAAAAGCTGCGTATTCATGTTCAGAGACACCTTAGTTGTTGGTGTGAGACGGGCCGAAACGTTGCTCTGGAACAAGTATTTCTTGCTGCGCATACCCACGTCGAGCGCCTGCGCCTCTTTGGGTTGGCGCATTATTCCGTTCTCATAGAAAATGCCTGCGTTTAGGAAATAGTCAATGAAACGGGTTCCGCCCTTCATGTTTATGTTGAGATTCTGGTTCGAGGCAAAGTCTTTGAAGAGCATGTCGTACCAGTTCACGTCAGGAAAGAGGTAAGGATTGGCGTGGTTTATCGTGTTCTGAATGCGCTCGTCAGAGTACGGCTGCTCATAAGTAGAGCCTGCCACGCGGGCATCATTCTTGCTTGCTTCGTTGAACATCCGCATGTATGTGGGTCCGTCGGCCATGTCCTGAACGGCCGTAGGCATTGAGAAGGTGTTGTCAAAGCGTATGTTCAGCTTCATCTTCTCTGATGCCTGACCCGCACGGGTGTTTACGATGATCACGCCGTTTGCACCGCGCGAGCCGTAAAGAGAGGTTGCCGTGGCGTCTTTCAGCACCGAGAACGACTCTATAGACTCAGGCGGAATGTTGTTGAGCATGGTGCTGTTAATCTCCACTCCGTCAAGGATTATGAGCGGCTGAGTGTTGGAACCGAAGGTAGAAATGCCACGAATATAGAACTCGGCATTGTCGTAACCGGGCTCGCCGGTGGTCTGACGTGCGATTATTCCCGGAACATTGCCCGCAAAAGAAGTTGTCAGTGAGCTTGAAGTCATCTTCAAATCTTCTGGCTTAACGGCCTGCACGGCACCCACGAGCGACTCTTTCTTCTGCTTGCCGAAGCCAACTACAACCACCTCATCAAGCGATTTTTCCTCGGGAATAAGGCCTGTGGTTATGAAAACGCGGTTGTTCACGCGCACCTCCTTGGTCTTGTAACCCACATAAGAGACTACAAGCGTGGCGTTCGGCTGTACGTTCAGCGTAAAGGTTCCGTCAACATCGGTGGCGGTTCCGTTGGTTTTGCCCTTTTCGAGCACTGTTGCACCGATTATGGGGTCGCCATTTTCATCGCCGATAAAGCCTCTAATCTGCTTCACCGCAGGCTGTACGGCCTGTTGTACGCCCTGTGTTCCGCCAGTCTCGGGGCCGTTTTCGGCAGACGAGTGCAGCGGCACCGCTGCCGCTCCGATAAAGAATAGCATGGTGTGAATGTAATTTTTAAACATTGTGAATGTAATTTTTAAACATGTTAAAACAAAGAATTATGATTATATCCTTAATTCCGCAACACTATTATAACAGAATCGGGATTCGGAATAAGGCTCAGGAATAAGGCTCAGAAACATAAAATCAAAATCTAGAATATCGGCTGGCCTACACAACCATTAGGCGCCTGAACATGAAGCAGGGCGGCGATGGTTGGAACAATATCGGTCATGAAAGTCTGCTTGGTGGTTGCACCGTGCTGGATTCCCCAACCCATGAAAATCAAAGGAATGTGGGTGTCGTATGGATTCCACTCACCATGATCGGTTCCCTTCATGCCGTGGGCATAGTAGTTCGGCTTCAATACGATGGCCACATCACCGCTACGCTCACGGTTGTAACCATTTACTATACGCGTCTTCACATCCTCAGGAATACTCTCGGTCATCGTCTTCTCCATATCGCAGGCATACTGCACGCAGCTGTCTTCCTTCAAAACATCCACCACGCTCTGCTTGATTTTGACGAAGTCTAACTTGTTTTCCTGTATGATGTTTCGATTGAAAAACACCTGATAGTTCATCACGGTCTTCACCAGATCACCCACGTTAGGATACTCCTTAGCCAGAGTCTGGTTCAGTTTCTTAGCCACAGCATCACCATTCCAGCTGCCCGCAGGAATGCGGCGGTCTTGCAGGAAACGGGCGTTGTTCATCGCTCCATGATCGGCACTCAGGAAAACCAGATAATTCCCCTTGCCCACCTTCTCATCAAGATAAGAAAGGAAATCGGCTATCGCCTTGTCAAGTCGCAGATACGTATCCTCGATTTCTACCGCATGCGTTCCCACCTGATGACCGATATAATCCGCGCTGGAACAGCTTACTGCCAGCAAGTCGGTTTCATCATCAGCCCCCAACTGCTCTCCATCTATCGCAGCCTTCGCCAAATCTATCGTCAGCGAATTACCGAAAGGAGTCTTTCTGATGATTTCATAACCGTATTTCTTATAAAGGGCAGGGAGATTGAGCGGCAACGTAGCTTTCACGTCCTTGCAGATTCCATCCTCGTACTCGTTCTCATCTTCTGTACTCTCGATGTAGGTATTCTCAGGATAGAGAGTGCTCCATTTTTCCGAAAGATAACGCTCAGGCAGATGCTGGTTGTTGAAAGCATCCACCCACTTTGGCAACTGGTTCATATAGTAAGAACTGGTGATGAACTTACCGCTCTCATCATCAAACCAGTAGGCGCCGTTGGGATTATGACCTGCAGGAAGGATGGAAGCACGGTCTTTCAAGGCCACTCCCACCACCTTGGCTCTACCATTGGATGCAATCTTCATCTCGTCGCCAAGGGTAGTAACCCAGAGATTTCGTGGCGACATCAAGCCCGCCTTACTGTTGGCACCCACAGTTTTCACGGTTTCATCATCCGTACAGTACACCTTCTTACCATTCTTTACGAAGTTATTTCCGGCGATTCCGTGGATGGAAGGCACACTACCGGTATAGAGACAAGTATGACCGATGGCTGTAACCGATGGAACATACGGAATACGGGTATTCTCGCAAGAAAAACCCTCGTTGAGCAATCGCTTGAATCCTCCTTCTCCATAGCGCTTCTGATAGCGATAGAGATAATCCCATCGCATCTGGTCAACCACAATGCCCACTACCAGTTTGGGGCGCTGGACGTTAGAAGCATTTACCTGCTGGGCAGAAACCATTCCGCATCCCAGGAATGCCATCGCAATAACACTTAATACCGTATTCATTTCTTTCCTATAAAAAATCACCGTTATACTTTTTCCGCTGCAAAGGTATTCAAAGTATATTACCATCATGTTACAAATGGATGAAAGAAGAGTTAAAGCATTCTTATTGCTCTCAAGTAATTCTTAGTCACTAAATTTTCGCATTTGGGGAAGTTAAGTGAAGTTAGAGGGAAGTGAAGGGACAAATGTCCTACGTTTTACGAAAGAAGACTATTGTCTCTTAACTTCTCGAACGACCGTAGGGAGTGATAACTTCTTTAACTTCAATCAATTCCCTCACTTGCGAAACTTGAGTTCCTATGAGTCCACTTTAAAAAGGGACTCACGAGTATCGCTCTGCACTTGTCGTCGCTCTATGAGGATATTATCTTATAAATATTGTTGCACAATATTTGCTAGTTCATCAGCATAAGAAGATGTATCTGATACATATTCCTTATTTACAAGAATATAAAGTGATAAATCATTTCTTCTAAAATGCTCGAACTTGTCATCAGAAACCGTTGAAAGCACGAAACGACGGGATACCATTCCATTCTGATCTTTTTCGTCTTCTGCTCCAATAAAAAAGAAAGAAGCTTTTTCGTCTCGCTTCAATACATCTAACATGATATGAAACATTGTATAGAGTATCGTTCTAACCTCGAAAGTATTGGAACGAAGACTAAACTTATTTTTACTGTTGATGTTTGCCTTATCGAAGAACTTCACACAATAAGCGTGTTTCTTATAACATTCAACTCTTACGATATAGGTATGATGGGATTTATCTGACTTAAACCTATATTACAAGGTCTGAATCAGATACTCATCACTCTCACTTTTATCTATCATTTGAAAGATAAAAGGATAACCATCAGACATCAACCGTTCCATTAGATTAACTTTTTGTAAACAGGTATTGCAACCTTATCCATTTCTTCTTTCGAAACCTTAACAACTCCAGGAGTTGCATCAAAATAATCTACAGGATAACGATACTTGCCATTTGGCATCAAAACCTTAGTTACACGGCGAAAGAGAGAGATACCCTCTTCTGTAACTATCTTTGTTATCGTCTTATCTATGATTTTTCCCATAATTTTTTATTTTTTATTTCAATATCGCCTGCAAATATAAGGTTTTTATATGAAAAAAACAAATTTTTAAAGGAGTTTTTGCTTCAAGTCCAAATCCGACACAGATTTCCAAAGGTATGTGATGGAAGCATTCCTTAACAGTAAGCGGTCACTTTAGGTACGTTAAGCCATAAAATGAATGCTCTTTTATAATCTTTTAAGAAAAAACATGTATGGTTCCCTTTATAAATTATTAACGAGTCATGTTGACTATGTATAGGGCATGAAGTTCATTAGTGGGCTTCATGCCCTATCTATATTTTATACCTATATTAATTTCTACCTATATTAAATAGGACAAACAGATATGTTTTTAAGCGGCAAGATACTTGATTCATAACAGCAAAGTTGGCATAAAGAAGTGATTTCACAAAGAAAAAGAAAGAATTTTGGCACAACATAGAGGATAACTCGATTTTTTGTTGTAATTTTGCAGCCGAAATTGCAATTTTATAAATAATTAATGAAGATTCTAGTAACGGGTGCGTCGGGCTTTATCGGCAGCTACATCGTGGAAGAGGCCTTAAGACAGGGCATGGAAACCTGGGCGGCAGTACGCCCTACCAGTTCCAGAAAGTATCTGCAAGACGAGCGCATCCATTTTATCAATCTCAATCTTTCTTCAGAGGAAGAGTTGGAGAAAGAACTCGCCCCGCACGAGTTCGACTATATAGTGCATGCAGCCGGCGCAACGAAGTGCCTGCATGCAGAGGACTTTTATAAGGTAAACACAGAGGGAACCAAGCATCTGGTGAACGTCCTTCTGCGCCTCCAGATGCCTATCAGGCGATTTGTCTTTGTCAGTTCGCTCAGCATTTTTGGAGCCATCCGCGAAGAGCAGCCTTATCAGGAAATCTCAGAACATGATACTCCTAAGCCAAATACTGCATACGGAAAGAGTAAGTTGGAGGCAGAACGCTATCTGGACAGCATCGGCAACAACTTTCCTTATATCATCCTCCGCCCTACAGGAGTTTACGGTCCTAGAGAAAAAGATTATTTCCTCATGGCGCAGAGCATCAAGCAGCATGTTGACTTTGCTGTAGGATTCAAGCGCCAGGACATCACCTTTGTATATGTACAGGACGTGGTACAGGCTGTATTCCTGGCTCTGGATCATGGAATGAACGGTAGGAAATACTTCCTCAGCGATGGAGAAGTATATCAGTCAGCTGCCTTCAGCGACCTGATAAAAAAGGAGTTAGGCAATCCTTGGATGCTACGCATCAAGGCGCCTGTCTGGGTGTTGCGCATCGTAACCTTCTTCGGAGAGTATCTCGGAAGGATGACGGGCAAGATGTCGGCTCTGAACAATGATAAGTATAACATTCTGAAACAGCGCAACTGGCGATGTGATATTGAGCCAGCCATGGATGAACTGGGCTATCATCCTCATTATCCACTGGAAAGAGGTGTGAAGCTCGCCATCAAGTGGTACAAGGATAACGGATGGCTGTAAATTATAAACTAATAAGAAGCGTGATAAAAGATTATTTCAAGATAGACAAGAACCCGAAGAAGGGACTGATGACACTGGAATGGGTCATGCTGGGATATATGGCAATCACCATTATCACCATGCTCTTTACCTATACCAAACTCGTAAACCCGGAAGCTATGCTCTGGGGACGACTGAGAGTGCTCGTCATGACCATCGCTCTTTGGGCTGTATACCGCATGATACCTTGCCGCATCACCAAGATGGTGCGCATCATTGCCCAGATGGCTTTGCTTGCCTGGTGGTATCCCGACACCTACGAAATCAACCGCATGTTCCCCAACCTCGACCATATCTTTGCAGGTTGGGAGCAGGATCTTTTCGGATGTCAGCCCGCCCTGCTCTTTGCCAAAACCATGCCTTGGGCTGCAGTAAGCGAACTGATGTCGATGGGCTACTTTATGTATTATCCGATGATTGCATTGGTTACATTCTATTATTTCTTCTGCAGATATTATGAGGCTGAAAGAGCTGCATTTGTCATGCTCGCCAGTTTCTTTATCTACTATCTCTTCTACATCTATGTACCGGTAGTGGGCCCGACCTTCTACTTTGATGCAGTAGGAATATCAGAAATAACCAAAGGCATCTTCCCGGCTTTGGGCGATTACTTCAACACCCATACTAACTGCCTGCCGACACCGGGTTACACCGATGGAATCTTCTACCAGCTTGTAGAAGACGCCAAGAACGCCGGCGAGCGTCCTACAGCCGCTTTCCCAAGTTCGCATGTGGGCGTGAGCACCATCGGCATGCTCCTGGTCTGGCATACCGGCAACAGAAAAATGCTATACGTGATGCTGCCATTCTACATCTTCCTGTGTTTGGCTACCGTATATATTCAGGCGCATTATCTCATAGATGCCATCGCCGGTTTCATCTCTGCCGTCGTCATCTATTTTGCATTGATGGCAGTATCGAAGGGAATGATAGAGCACTATACTCCTTCTTCGCGACTGAGATTCAGATAGTTACATATTTTAATTACAATAACATTATAAACGAATAGAATTCATCTAGAACAATGAAGAAACTATTTATTGAGACTTATGGCTGCCAGATGAACGTGGCAGACAGTGAAGTAGTTGCCTCTGTGATGCAGATGGCTGGCTACGAAATTTGTGAGAAAGAAGAAGAGGCTGATGCCATCTTCATGAACACCTGCAGTATCCGCGAGAATGCTGAGAACAAGATTTATCATCGCCTCGACACCCTGCATGCAGAGCAGAAAAAGGGAAGAAAGGTGATTCTCGGCGTTTTGGGCTGTATGGCAGAGCGCGTGAAGGATGATCTCATCCAGAACCACTATGCCAACCTGGTTTGCGGACCAGACAGCTATCTCAACCTGCCGGATATGATTGCGCAGTGCGAGATGGGTACCAATGCCATCAACATCGAACTCTCTAAGACCGAGACTTACCATGACATCGTACCTCAGCGCATCGGTGGCAACAGAGTGAGCGGTTTCGTAAGCATCATGCGCGGTTGCAACAACTTCTGCCACTACTGCATCGTGCCTTATACCCGTGGACGTGAGCGCAGCCGCGATGCCGAGAGCATCCTGCGTGAGGTTCGCGATTTGCAGCAGCGTGGTTTCAAGGAGGTTACCCTGCTGGGACAGAATGTAAACAGTTATGGTCTCTCGCCATCGGGCAAGCGCGAGGAAGGCAGTCTTTCCTTCGCCGAGCTCCTCCACATGGTAGCCAAGGCTGTACCGGATATGCGAGTACGCTTCACCACCTCTAACCCAGAGGATATGACCGAGGACATTCTCCACGCCATTGCCGAAGAACCAAACCTCTGCAAGCACATCCACTTCCCTGCACAGAGCGGAAGCAACAAGATTCTGAAGCTGATGAACCGCAAATACACCCGTGAGGAGTATCTGCAGCGCATCGCCGACATCAAGCGTATCATTCCAGGCTGCGGCATCACCACCGACATCTTCGTGGGTTATCACGACGAGACCGAGGAAGACCATCAGGAAACCCTCTCGCTGGTGAAGGAAGTAGGATTCGACAGCGCCTTCATGTTCAAGTATTCAGAGCGCCCGGGCACCTATGCCGCCAAGCATCTGCCAGACAACGTTTCTGAGGAAACCAAGATAGCCCGCCTCAACGAACTTATCAAGTTGCAGACCGAGGTGAGTGCCGAGCAGAACAAGAAGGATGAGGGCAAGGTATTCACCATCCTCATCGAGAACTTCAGCAAGCGTAGCCGCGAGCAGATGATGGGCCGAACAGAACAGAACAAGGCGGTTGTCATTGATAAGGGTAACCACCATATCGGAGAGTTCGTGAAGGTTCGCATCACCGGTTCTACCTCTGCTA
This sequence comes from Segatella copri, assembly GCF_949820605.1. Lineage (NCBI taxonomy): Bacteria > Pseudomonadati > Bacteroidota > Bacteroidia > Bacteroidales > Prevotellaceae > Segatella > Segatella copri. Next base: position 3,119,803 of record NZ_CATKVU010000006.1, on the reverse strand, counting down.
CTCTCTTCGGAGAAGAAGTAAAGGAGTAACCCCAAACTCTTCAGAACAGCTTTTTCTGAATAAAAAGACTCTTCTGAAAGAAAAAACAGAATATAAACAAGAAAAACCGCCAAAAGTTTGGCGGTTTTCTTAAAAAGCACTATATTTGCACCTATGAAGGAATTCTTGCAAATTTTACGCCGATTCGTCCCTCCATACAAGAAGTATCTGGGACTGTCAATCCTGTTCAATATCCTGTCTGCGGTATTGAACATCTTTTCGTTTGCAGCCTTGATACCAATCCTGCAAATCCTGTTCAAAGTAGATGGTGGTATCCGTGTCAACGAGTATATGCACTGGAATGGAGATTGGGGTAGCATCAAGGAGGTTGCAACCAATAACCTGTATTATTATATTCAGGAGTTTATTGTTGTCCATAGTGCATCAACAGCCCTTTTGGTCATCGGCATATTCCTAGCCTTCATGACATTCCTCAAGACGGGAACCTATTTTCTCTCGTCAGCCACCATCATACCTATCCGTACAGGTATCGTAAGAGACATCCGCAACCAGATTTACCAGAAGATAAACAGTCTCTCGCTCGGTTTCTTCAGCGAGGAGCGCAAGGGAGATATCATTGCCCGCATGAGCGGTGATGTGCAGGAAGTGGAGAACAGCATCATGTCGTCGCTCGATATGCTCTTCAAGAACCCTATCCTGATTCTCTTCTATTTCGTTACGCTGATCTGCATCAGTTGGCAGCTCACCCTCTTCACCATCCTCTTTGTACCACCTTTCGGCTGGTTCATGGGAGTAGTGGGCAAGAAACTGAAGGCACACAGTATCGAGGCACAGGCACTTTGGAGCGACACGATGAGTATGGTAGAAGAAACCCTAGGCGGCTTGCGCATCATCAAGGCGTTCTGTGCAGAAGAAAAGATGAACAAGCGTTTCAATCAGGTTAACAGCAGCTACCGCGACAACATCATGCGTGTAAATATCCGCCAGCAGATGGCTCACCCGATGAGTGAGTTTCTGGGAACTATCCTCATCGTAGTGGTATTGTGGTTTGGCGGTATCCTGGTTCTGGATTACGGCAGAATCGACGGTCCTACCATCATCTTCTATCTCGTGATGCTCTATAGCATCATCAACCCGCTGAAGGAATTCTCCAAGGCGAGTTACAATATCCCAAAGGGATTGGCAAGTATGGAGCGTATCGACAAGATTCTGCAGGCTGAGGTGGAAATCAAGGACAAGGAGAACCCTAAACATATCAGCAGCTTCGAACATCAGATAGAGTTCCGCCACGTTTCCTTCGCCTATACCGACCGAAAGAGCGCAGAACTGGTATATGTATTAAAGGATATCAATCTCGTGATACCAAAAGGCAAGACTGTTGCACTTGTTGGTCAGAGCGGTAGCGGTAAGAGTACGATGGTAGATTTGATTCCTCGTTACTATGATGTACAGGAAGGCGAGGTGCTGATTGATGGCATTAATGTGAAAGACCTTGCCGTACATGACCTTCGCATGCTGATAGGAAATGTAAACCAGGAGGCTATCCTCTTCAATGCAAGTTTCAAGGACAACATCCGATTCGGCAAGACCGATGCTACGGATGAGGAAATAGCCAATGCAGCTAAGATAGCCAATGCTTACGAGTTCATAACCAAGTCGGAGCATGGTTTCGATACAAATATTGGAGACCGAGGCGGCAGACTCTCTGGCGGCCAGCGCCAGCGTGTCAGCATCGCCCGTGCCATCCTCAAGAATCCTCCTATCCTCATCCTCGATGAGGCAACATCAGCCCTCGATACCGAGAGCGAGCGCCTGGTTCAGGATGCCTTGGAGAGATTGATGAAGACCCGTACCACCGTAGCTGTGGCCCACCGACTGAGTACCATCAAACATGCAGACGAAATCTGCGTATTGCATGAGGGAAGGATTGTGGAGCGCGGTACTCATGAGGAGCTGATAAAAAAAGAAGGATATTACAAGAAGTTGCATGATATGCAGCAGGTGTAATATACTGTTAAGTGTTGAATATTAAATGTTAAGTAGCATTCTTGCTTATATATAATAAGGTGTAAATCATAGGACTTATGACAAAGATTGTTTATGCGCTGTTTTATGCAATATCGCTGCTGCCTTTCAGGCTGCTCTATTGCATCGCCGACTTCGAGTACTTCATGATGTATTACGTCATCAAGTACCGCAGAGGCATTGTGCGTAAGAATCTCACCACCTCCTTCTCTGAGAAATCAGAAGAAGAGATTATTGACATCGAGAAGAAATTCTACCGCTGGTTCAGCGATTACTTCTTCGAGGCAGTTAAACTTCTGAGCATCAGCGATAAGGAACTTCGCCGCCGATTCAAGGTATATAACAGCGAAGAAGTGGAACAATGTTTCCAGGAAGGTCAGGATGTGGCAGCCATCCTCGGTCATTACTGCAACTGGGAGTGGCTCTCATGTGTAGGCATCGAACTGCCCAAAAGCCGCATCATGGGCCTCATCTATCATCCACTGTACAATAAAGCTTTTGATGAACTCTTCAAGCGCATCCGCTCTCACGAAGAAAACGGAGTGCCTGTCCCAAAGAAGGACATCCTCCGATATCTCGTAGACTACAAACGCAAGAATATCCGCAGCATCTTCGGCTACATCAGCGACCAGGGCCCCAAGTGGGAAAACATCCACCTGTGGCTTCCTTTCCTCAACCATCCCGAAACCCCAGTGTTTACTGGCGGCGAGAGAATTATGAGGAAGATGAACGATGCCGTGTTCTATGTAGAGATGTCTCGCCCTAAGCGAGGCTACTATACAGCAACCTACAAACTCATCACCCGCAATCCGAACTCCCTGCCGGAGCACGAGATTACCCGTCGCTTCTTCCAGATGCTGGAAGAAACCATCCGCAAGAATCCACCTTATTATTTATGGACACATAACAGGTGGAAGCGAACCAAGGAGGAGTTTGACAAGCGATATGAAGTGGTAAAGGGGAAAGTAATTCCTATAGAATCATGAGAATGCGAAAAGGCATGATTATTATCTGATATAGATATTATCCTTTTGGCACCTCAATATAAGCCGACAAAAAAAATGCAGCGCACTGCAATTCTCACGAATTGTCGAAAGAAAAATGCAATGCGTTTCGTTTTTCTCGCAAATATTTCATATCTTTGCAGCGTAATTCATTTTTTCTACTTATGATAGAACGTACAGAGTATATGTCTCTTCTGGAAAGATGGAGAGACAAGAGAATAATAAAAGTGGTGACTGGTATCCGTCGTTGCGGCAAGTCATCTCTCTTGAGGATGTTTCGTGAGAAGCTTCTTGTTGAAGGCGTGTCTGATAATCAGGTGCAAGAGCTCAACTTTGAAGACTTAGACAATGAGCCATTCCTCAACTATAAGGCTTTGTATTCTCACGTCAAGAAGAATCTCTGTTCAGGAAAGATGAACTATCTCTTTTTGGATGAGATTCAGATGGTAGATGGATTCCAAAAGGCGATAGACAGTTTATTCTTATTAGATAATGTAGACATCTATGTGACTGGCTCCAACGCCTATCTCTTGTCAGGAGAAATTGCAACCTTGCTTACAGGCAGATATGTAGAAATCAAGTTATTCCCATTCTCTTTCAATGAATATCTCCAATCGATGCCCTCTGACACGAACCTTGAGGCGGCTTACCGTGAATATATCGAGAAGAGTTCATTCCCTTATGTCTTGCAAATCAAAAACGACCGCGAGATGGTACGTGAATACCTTAGGGGGTTGTACAATACGATAGTACTGAAAGACGTGGTGAGTCGCAAGAAGATAACGGACGTCATGATGTTAGAGAGCATTGTTCGGTTTCTTGCCGATAATATTGGCAACATTTCCGTCATCAAGCGTATCAGCGACACGATGAATTCTTTGGGAAGAAAAATCACTTCGCATACTGTTGAAAACTATATCTCTGCCTTAACGAACAGTTATATCTTCTATTCTGTTCCGAGATATGATGCCAAGGGAAAGCAACTGTTGAAGACAGGACAAAAGTACTATCTTGCGGATGTTGGTTTACGCAATGTCATCAATGGTACCAAGGGAGGCGACTTGGGGCATGTATTGGAGAATGTCGTCTATCTGGAATTGGCGCGCCAAGGCGGAGAAATCTATGTTGGCAAGGTAGGTGATGCGGAAATTGATTTCGTTGTTATTCAAGGTGTACGGAAATCTTATTACCAGGTTTCACTTAGCGTAAGGAATGAGGATACGATGAAACGAGAATTGGCTCCCCTGCAATCTATACCAGATAATTATCCCAAATATCTGTTGACGCTTGACAATGATCCACAGATATTCCATGACGGCATCAAGCAGCAATATGTATTAGACTGGTTGAGACAGAAAGAATAAAAGACAAGATGGATACGAGTAATGCAAATGGAGGAAATTGAAACATTCATTTTAAATGATCAGAATAAGAATGAGAAAGATTAAGATAAATCCTAAATACGAATATCTGAAAGACTTCCTAGAGAGCATCCCTGATGTTTTCGAGAAGGAAGGACGTGTGATTTATACGGGGCGCAACCTCATCAAGGTACTTACTGCACCAGATGGAACACAGGTTAACGTAAAGCGCTTTCATGAACCACATGGACAAAACAAACTCATTTATTCCTGGAATATCAGGAAGCCAAAAGGTCAACGGGCATTCGAATATCCTATGATTCTGAAAAGAAAAGGTATCAATACTCCTGAACCTTTAGCTCTCATTGAAGAGCGTAACTTTCTGAATATCTTAGGATATAGCTATCTTATCACAATCCAGTGTGACTACGGTCATACACTCTATGAGGTGGCAGACGCTAAACCGGAAGAATATAAATATCTGGCAAAAGCCTTAGCCCATTTCGCTGCAGACATTCATCTGCATGAAATCCTCCATAAGGACTTTACACCAGGCAATATTCTCTGGAAACAAGATGAAGAAGGCTTCCATTTCATGCTGGTAGATATCAACAGAATGAATTTCGGACCAGTAAGCGAGAAGAAAGGACTTTATAATCTCAGAAGATTCTGGGGGCCAAAAGAATTCACCCGTATCTTAGTAAGCGAATATGCCTTGCTGCGCAACATAGATACCGACAAGGCTGTAGCCTATGTGATGAAAGAACGGGCTAGGTTCTGGACCAAATATGGAAAGAAGCACGAAATTCCATTCCAGCTAGAATTATAGTTCAAATACATCTCACTTCAAAACTATTGAATATGGAACAAAAAAGACTCTGTTATATTAGCCGCAACTATTATAATCTGACAAGCGCCGGCAATAAAGCAAAAACAGACAACGAGGATACGCTTGCAGAAATGGGAGCCATCAATCTTGGCTTACCACGCACAATCAGGAATAGCAAGATATTGGCTTTCTTCCTAGACTTAATAGGCGTCATCCGTGCCTGTATCTTACTCCAGAAAGACGATGTGCTGTTCTTGCAATATCCTGTCAAGAAGTATTTTTCGTTTCTCTGCCATGTAGCTCATCTGAAAGGAGCCAAAACGGTTTCCCTGATTCACGACCTCGGTTCTTTCCGCAGAAAGAAGCTTACCATCCAGAAAGAGATAAACCGTCTTTCGAATAGTGACTACATCATTGCATCAAACGAGAAGATGAAAGGATGGCTCAAAGAGCATGGGTTACAGAAGCCAGTTGGTGCCCTGGGCTTATTCGACTATCGTTCTGAATCAAAATGCTCGGAAGAAGTAACAGAAAGAGAACAGGTAAAGGTTGTCTATGCCGGAGCCTTGAGTATGAAGAAGAATTCATTTCTGATAGAACTTTCCAAGACATTGAGCCATTGGCAATTACTGGTTTGTGGAAACAAAGAAGGTCTACAAGGCTTGCAAAACAATCCTCTGATTACCTATCAGGGCTTTGTACCATCAGAGGAGTTTATCAAGCATATAGATGCCGACTTCGGACTGGTATGGGACGGCGATTCTCTTGACGGATGCTCGGGAGAATACGGGCAATACCTGAAATGGAATTCTCCTCATAAGGTATCCTTCTACCTCCGTGCCGGTTTGCCGCTCATCATCTGGAAAGAAGCTGCCGTAGCTCCTATCATCGAAGAAGCTGGAGCAGGTATAACCATCCGTTCGCTGGAAGAGCTGGATGACAAACTTGCCAATCTTACCCCGGAACAGAAAAAGGAGATGAAAAAGCAAGCGGTAAATTTGGCTCAGAAGCTGAACAAAGGTGGGTTCCTGACAAGAACATTGAAAGAAATCAAATTTTAATAAGAATAAAGCTAAAGAAGGAAGTAATAATAAAAGTGTATGGATAAGATTTTTACGATAATCATACCTACTTATAACATGAGTGAGTATCTTGATACTTGTCTAAAATCATTGATTATCGAAAGCAATCTATTAGAGGTTCTTATTATCAATGATGGAAGCAAGGACAATTCTTTGGATATAGCTAAAAAGTATGAGAAAAAATATCCACATATATTTAGAACTATAGATAAGCCAAATGGCAATTATGGTTCTTGCATCAATCGTGGACTAAAAGAAGCGACAGGAAAATATGTTAAAGTGCTAGATGCTGACGACAAATTCAATACTGAGTCTTTAATGAACTTGGTAGATATTGCCTCAAAGACAGATGTTGATGCATTTATAACAGACTTTTCCAAGTCTCATGTAAATGGCAAAGAAGATTATGTGACTTTTAACTTGCCAGGCAACCAAACATTGCAATTTACAGACTATTGCTGTCATAAAGACATCATCAATCTTTGGATGCACGCCATTACATACAAACGCGAGAATCTGTTAGCTATCAATTATAAGCAAACTGAAGGTATTTCGTATACTGACCAAGAATGGATTTTTATGCCATTAACTACAATCAGAACGTTTAAGTATGTACCGGGAGTTCTCTACATATACACATTAGGTCGTGAAGGGCAGACCATGTCTAACACATTCTCGGCAAAGCATTTCAAGGATAATATCATATGTACGAGCCACATCTTAGACAGTTATGCAACACTCACCAATGTGAACTCTGCAATAAAAGATATGCTGGTCGAGAAATTGTTTAAAAGAATAAGATACATATATAAATTCTATTTATTGAAGTGTCAACAGCCAGATTACACGATACTAACAGAATTAGATAAAAAACTAGAGATTACATGTCCAGAAGTATATGAACGTTCTAATCATATTATCATGAGTAGCCCACTCTTGTTATACAAATATATCAAGCATTGGCGCTCCAATCCAAACAGTAAGTTATTACAGTTTATGATAAAAATATACAAAGGCAAAAAATCTCTCAAATAATAAAACAATGAAGATTTCACTAATCATATCCACGTATAATCGCCCCGAGGCTTTACGTTTGAGCCTTATGAGCGCAAAAGTTCAGACACGTATACCTGACGAAGTAATAATCGCAGACGATGGTTCTAAAGAAAATACAAGAGAACTTATAAAAAACTTCGCCAAAGATTTCCCATGTCCAATTCTCCATGCATGGCAAGAAGATAAAGGCTTTCGCCTGGCAGAGTCTAGAAACAATGCTCTTCGCATGGCCCATGGAGACTATATTGTGTTTATTGACGGAGATATCATTATGGAGCGCCATTTTATCGCAGATCATGAGCGCTTAGCTGAAAAAGGATATTTTGTTATAGGAAGTAGAGCTTCTTTAAAAAATAAGCTCACCCTTAAGCTTATCAAAGAAAAGAAGATAAATATCTCGTTTTATACTAAAGGCGTAAGACGGAAAGAAAATGCCCTATGGCTACCTTTTCTCACATTTTGGACAAAAAACCTTTACCACAAGCGTCGCTTCTATGGCAGAGGAGCTAATATGGCTATGTGGTTTGAAGATTTGCGTAAAGTAAATGGCTTCGACCAGGAGTTAATAGGCTATGGGTATGAAGATTTCGATCTTTTCAACCGTCTTTTCAATATTGGTCTAAAGCGAAAGTATGCAAAGTTCCAAGCTATAGAGTATCATCTCTTCCATGAAAGAGATAGCATTTGCAGCGAAAATGAACGCTACTTTCTTAAGGATATGAAAAGAACAAGATGCAAGAAAGGATTAAAAGAAATAGAATAACGATTTAAAATAGAAAGAAATGATTAATACGCCTTCATTTTTGTTATCAATTATAATTCCATCCTATAACATGGAGGAATATATTGGAAACAATTTAAAAAGACTTGTTGCCACACAGCACTTAGATAAAATAGAAATTATTGTTGTCAATGACGGCAGCAAAGACAACACATCTGCTATTGCACACGAATACCAACAGCAATTTCCACAGAACATTATTGTTGTTGATAAAGAGAATGCACATTATGGTTCATGCATAAACAAGGGATTAGCACTTGCTCGCGGAAAATATTTCCGGATTCTCGATGCTGATGATTTTTTTGAACCTGATGCATTAGACGCATTTGTTGAAAAACTGGAAACTTGTGATGCTGATCTTGTTGTTACACTCAGAACAGAAATAACAATAGACAAAAACGGAAAGGAAAAAATTAAAAAGTTCCCTATTGCCAATATTGAATACGGAAAGGTTTATGAGGCCTCAAGTTTTGTAATCACAGATTATTCTAAAAAAGTAGAATTCAACATGCATAGCATGACTTACAAGAGTAGTATTTTGCATAAAGTAGGTTTAGTACTTCCTACAGGAATCTGCTATACGGACCTGCTATATTGCCTTATACCTTTAAGTTCGATCAAAGACCTTATTGTATATGATATATATCTATATAACTATCTTGTAGGAAGAGAAGGAAATAGTACTAACGCTATAGCCTTAAAGAAGAACTTTTCTCATATTACAAAGGTACTTACATTGATGTTTGAATATCTCGATGCGCAAAAACAAGAATGTCTGACTCCAGCTATCAGACTCAATCAACTTAGATATATTGACGAAGCCGCAATTCTTTTTATGCAAAGCTTAAGATTCAATAAGCATATCAAAAAGGAAGATTATTCTAACATCACCGTAGTAATGAATTATTGCAGAAAATATGAAATAATAAATAAGTATATGAAGAAATATTATTTCCGTATATGGCAATTATTTAATACACGATTCTCGTTAAATTGCATGTTAGGCTGGTATGCCTTTACGCACCCATTTAGAAAAATATAACTTAGTCTGCACTAGTATGAAGAAATATGATTATCTTATAGTTGGCTCCGGTCTCTTCGGAGCCACATTCGCCCACCTGGCTCATAAACAGGGAAAAACTTGTCTGGTGATAGATAAGCGACCACATCTCGGTGGCAATATCTATTGCGAAAACATAGAGGGCATCAACATACATAAGTATGGTGCCCACATCTTCCATACATCCAACAAAGAGGTGTGGAACTTCGTTAACTCTATCGTTGAGTTCAACCGCTACACCAACTCGCCTGTGGCAAACTACAAAGGCAAACTCTATAATCTGCCTTTCAATATGAATACCTTCTATCAGATGTGGGACGTAACCACACCAGCAGAAGCACAGGCTAAAATTGATGAGCAGAAGGCAGAAGCCGTGGCTAAGATGAAGGCAGATGGCGTAAGCGAGCCTCGCAATCTGGAGGAACAGGCTCAGGTGCTCATCGGTAAAGATATCTATGAGCGTCTCATCAAGGGATATACCGAGAAGCAATGGGGACGAAAGTGTACAGACCTGCCAGCCTTCATCATCAAGCGACTGCCGGTACGCCTCATCTTCGACAATAATTACTTCAACGACAAGTATCAGGGAATCCCTATCGGTGGATATAACAAACTCATCGATGGTTTACTTGAGGGGGCAGATACAAAGGTATCAGTTGACTTCTTTAAAGACGAGATAGAACTCCCAAACGGCAACAAGGAATTGCTGAAAGATCATTGGAAAGAACTTGCCTCTAAGCTGGTTTTCACTGGCAAGATAGACGAGTTCTACAACTATCAGTTTGGTAAGCTCAACTATCGCACCGTCCGTTTTGAGCTGGAAACCATCGACTGCCCTAACTATCAAGGTAATGCCGTGGTAAACTATACTGAGCGCGAAGTACCATATACCCGAGTGATTGAGCACAAGCATTTCGAAATGTTCGGAGCAGAAGTCTATGAGACCCCGAAGACGGTTATCTCCAAGGAATATTCCACCGAATGGAAAGATGGCATGGAGCCATACTATCCGGTAAACGACAAGGAGAATTCTGAACTGTATACCCAATATAAGAACCTGGCAGACCAGGAAGAAGATGTTATCTTTGGCGGCCGCCTTGCCGAATACAAGTATTATGACATGGCACCAATCATAGAGAAAGCATTGGCTATGTTCAAATAAAGCTATTCTGTAAAGCCCCTTCTACATTCGGAATATATTGGCTCAGGAGAGGTTGCCCGTAGATGGATAACCTCTCCAGAGCTACTTTAGTATTATAGAGAAAACCATATTGACTACAACGCCCAAAGAAACGAAAAGATTTTTCTCTTATTTTTCTTCTGATACATTTTGAGGAGTTGAATAATCCTTTGTCATCATCTCGTAAACGAGCTTAAACCATATCAGCACGCAAGGCAATGCCTTCAAGGCGTAAGGCTGCACGTAGTTCTTGCGAATGAAAGCAGGGAAAAGATCGGATGGCGACATGCTCGTCAGGATGAAGGCAAACACCATCAGCGCAACGTCCCAGCGGCTGCGCTTCCAAGGAGCCGTGACATACCAAAGTGCCACGCCCAAGAGGGCGATAATGTAGGTACTCGACTCGCTGCCCGTGCTGAACAGAACCACAAACATCAATACCGATGCCAGGAAGGCATAGCGGAAAGCGAGATTGCCATACTGCCTGATGCGAAGATACGGATAACAGAACAGCAATACACCTGGCACTATCAACCAAAGATCAGAATAGGTAGATACATGAGATATCTTACGTACTAAACCCAGCAGCGATTGATTCTGCATATTGGAAAACATATTCTCCATGTTCTTGCCCGCAAGGCTGACGTGCCACTCCTTATACTGGTCGATGATATACTCAGGACTGGTTATCGCCATAGGCAAGACAAAGAACAGGACAGCCCATCCTATCAATGCTGCCACAAACTTAACCTTGTGCTTGGAGAAGAAGAAGAACGCCAAACCCACGATACCATAAAGCTTCACAAAGGTTCCTATCATGATAAAGCAGGCTGCCGTAATATCTTTCTCTTTCTCTATGCAATAGAACGATGCGATGATGATGGCGGCAATGATGATGTTAAACTGACTCATAAACAATGCCGTGAGCAGCTCATGGGCACAGAACCAATAGCAGAATATCTGCTTGCCCTGACGCAACGGCAGCTTGCGTATGGCAACAAACAGAGCCAGCACCATCAACACTTGCCAGAAAAATAATCCCAGCGGATGGGGCAACACGGCAAAAGGTGCGATGATGATGCTGAAGAACGGACCATAGTGGTTCGAATCGAAAAACTCCGAAGGATACTGGGCATACAATGAAGTCTGATTCCAAGCATGCCAGAAAACATACTTGAATATCAAGAAGTTATTGCACTTGTGAATCTTGATCAATGCAGACACCACACCTAGAATCAACCAGAGCCCCAGCAAGGTGCGAGGGTCGCTGAAGAAAGGGCGACCGAAAAAGTGCCTGATACCTGCTAGCCACTGGCTATTCTCCATTTTTGTACTATCCATTCTATCTGTCTTGTTATGAATTACTTTATTTAGGGGGCAAAATTACGCAAATTCCACGTAATTAGCAAATAAATCCATATTTATTTTGAGAAATCAGTTTTTTAATATACCTTTGTCCCAATAATTAAAGAAAAAACAAAATGATGAACATAGGATTCGATGCAAAGAGAGCGGCGCAAAACCGCACAGGACTGGGCAACTACAGCCGATTCGTGATTAGAATACTGTCGGAGCAATTCGCCAGCAATTCTTACCATCTGTATACCCCTAAGCCTCATCGCATGCCCTATCTCGGAGAGATACCCACGCTGAAGAAGCTCTCCCTGCATTTTCCACCCAAAGGCATCTGGAGCAAGATGCGGTCCATCTGGCGTGTATGGGGAATGACCCACGACATCCAGCAGGATGGCATCAACATCTTCCATGGCCTCAGCAACGAACTGCCGCTCAACATCGGCACACCCCAACAACGTGAGACAAAGCTGGGAGAAGACAGATGCAAATACCTAGTTACTATCCACGACCTCATCTTTATCCACACCCCACAGTATTATCACTGGATAGACCGAAAGATATACAACTATAAGTTTCGACGTGCCTGCCAGTGCGCCGACCGCGTGATAGCCGTAAGCGAATATACCAAGCAGGAAATCATGCACTACTATCACACCCCAGAGGAAAAGATAGACGTGGTGTACCAAGGCTGCGACCCTGTCTTTGCCCAAGACATTGAGTCCAGCAAACAGGAAGAGGTAAAGCAAAAATACCAACTGCCCGACCAATATGTGCTCTACGTAGGAAGCATCGAGGAGCGCAAGAACCTGATGCTGGTGGCAAAGGCTATGGCAGAAATCAACCAAATGGCAAAAGCCAATGAGGAAAAGTGCAATATAGCCAAAATCCATGTGGTGGCTGTAGGCAGAAAAACCCCTTATGTAGACGAGATACAAGCCTACCTCAAGGAGCAAAGCATTGAGCATCTTTTCCACTTCCATCATCAGGTACCTTACGAAGACCTGCCATCCTTCTATAAGCTGGCACGCAGTTTTACCTATCCTTCTCGCATCGAAGGTTTCGGCATCCCCTTGCTCGAAGCCATCACAAGTGGCATACCTACCATCGGATGCACAGGGTCTTGCCTGGAAGAGGCAGGAGGACCTGGCGGAATCTATGTGAATCCCGATGATGCCCAAAGTATGGCAGAAGCCATCGTGCGCACTTGTACCGATGAGCAACTGCGCCAAGACATGATAAAAGCCGGCAAGACTTATGCCCTCAACTTTACAGACGAGAAACTAGCCTGCGACTTAATGAACACATACGAAAAGTTATAAGGGGTCACCTGCAAAAGCGTGTGGATGCAGGTGATCCCAATTATGTTTAGTACCTTTATCCCTCATACACAATAATACATTAACATTTATTATTCATCTTTCATGCAAGATTATATTAACAAGAATGTTATAACATATAAAAAGAAAATAAATATCATTTATACAAGATAAAACAGTTATGAATACAAAACAATTGAAAATTGTAACAGGAATAGCTATTATGGTTCTAATCGCATCTATCATTCCCATATTATGGATTAGCCAATACTTACATCCCTTTGGTGATGATTATGTATTTGGTGCAGAAGTCTATAAAATCTGGAAAGAAACCCACTCTTTCCCTGCCTGCATCCAAGCTGCTTGGAATGTAGCTATGACCATGTATCATACATGGCAAGGCACCTATTCAGCCTGCTTCCTTATGGCACTACAGCCTGGTGTATTCGGACAATATTGGCTTGGTCCAATCATCTTACTATTCAGTTTGGCGGGGTCAACCTATACATTATTATATATGGTGATGAGGAAGTTACTCCATTCTTCCAAATTGGAGTATCTGTTCGTTTCAACCCTCTTCGTACTGATGACAATCCAGTTTACATGGTCATACTACGATGCATTCTTTTGGTACAATGGAGCAATGTACTACACCTTGTTCTATAGTTTATCACTTACTCTTGCATCCTTACTCATTTGTTATCAGCAGGTTGATTCAAAATCCAAGAAAGCAATTATTGGGGGGGCATCCATTATTCTGTCTATCATCATTGCTGGCGGAAACTTTGTTTCCGGACTTGGTATGGGAGCAATTCTATTTGTAGCCATCATCATCATGAAGCTGGAACAAAAAAAATGGCCAAACTTTTATATGACCATTCTCGCTATCTATGGCATCGCCTTCCTCTTCAGCGTACTGGCACCAGGCAACGCTTTCCGACAAGTAACAATAGAGAGTAAACCAAATATCATCACTGCATTTTTCATGGCAATAGGAAAGAGCTTTGAGTTCTTATCAGACACACTCAGTATTACTCAGTTTTTGATGATAGCACTTCTTGCACCCACAATTGCAAAGATGGCAAGCAACTCACGATTCAAGTTCTCGCATCCATGGCTATGTATTATAATTACAGTTACTCTCTATAGTTCTTTCTTCTTTGCCCATTGCTATGCTATGGGGACAAGAGGACCTGGAAGAGTGCAGAACATCTATTCATATATTCACTTATGGCTTATATGCATCAACCTCTACTACCTTTCTGGAGCTATCCTAAGAAAGACAGAAGCAAAGGCTCCCTTGAGTTCTGCCATTGTCAACGTTGTAAGGACATCACAAAAGAAATACGCCAAATCCTTGCGTTATATGCCATACTGTGCTACAGTTATCTTGATCTTATCTGTAAGTATCAAACCAAGAACGACCAATAGAATTGTCTCTCTTATGTTAAAAGGAACTGCGATGAAATTTGATAAGGAAATGAATAAACGCGAACTGGCACTCAAAACAAATACACAAACAATCCTGACATTGAAGCCTCTCACGGTAAAAATGCCTTCGGATGCGTTTAACGACATAACGATTTATCCAGGATATTGGATTAACCAGGGAATGGCTCGTTACTATGGTAAAGAAAAGATAGTTGCCTCGTCTGCCATAAATATGCAGGAATCGCCAACAATGCTTCTTAGACGTTGCAAAAGGGACGTAGGCCCTGGTAACTTGAAATTTGTATATTTCAAATAAAGTCATCCAATTATACATGATATACAATAACGGCAAAAGCCTTATCTTCATCTCTTGAAAGAGAAGAAAATAAGGCTTTTGCCGTTATTGTCTTTTCCTTATAATTCCAGTTTAAACTTAATAGGATGCTTCTTGCCATAACGAGTCCAGAACTTGGCGTATTCCGAAACCAGGATTCGGAATTACTGACTTATGGACTTATGAAACACCCTCTTGAATAATTATACCCTTTCTTCGATAAAGTATCGAGGACGGCGCTTTACCTCGGTATAAATCTTGCCGATATAGACACCTGTGATGCCTACACCCATGGTGATGATGCCATCGATACTGAAACTCAGCATCTTGGTAAACGGATACTTGCTCTCACCTGCCTCGCGTGCCTTGCGGTCGTAATAGACGAATCCCTCCCGGAACCCCAACTGGCGGACGATGGCCCTAAGGAAGAGATTGCGCTCGGAGTACTGCATCAGCGCCTTCAGGGTGCGGTTGGTCATCATGCGGAAGTCGGCATGATTATACACCGTATCCTTATCCACGCTCTGCATCAGCTTATAGAAAGCCTGGGCGGTGAATCGCTTGAAGAAGGTATCGGTCTTACGCTCCTTGCGCACACCATAGATGATATCCTTGCCTTTCTGCACCTGCTGAACCATATTGATGATGACATTCTCATCATCCTGCAGGTCGGCATCGATACTTACCATCGCATCGCAATGATCCACAGCCGCCTCCATTCCTGCCCAGAGCGCATTCTGATGTCCCCGGTTATGAGATAACTTGATGCCGTGTACATACCTGTGCTCCTTGGCAGCATCGGAAATCATCTGCCAGGTACGGTCACGACTACCATCGTCAACAAGGAGCAACTCCGTGTCGGCGTCTGTTTTTACCTTGATGGTCTTGATCAGATTGCCAAGCACCTCCAGGGCATAGCGGATGCCCTCGCCAAAGTAACTGCCAAAACTCATCTGATAGAGCAAGCCCGGCTCATAGGCATAGATGCGACTGGCGAAAGTAGATATGAAAGCGACCCATATTACCTGCCAGCCTCAACCAATGCCAGCCCAAGTGCTGGCATCTAATCTTTGATAAAGTTTCATAAATAAATGCCACTAACATATCGACTTTCAAGAATATTTCGTAACTTTGTACTCAGTCATTGCAAAAAGTAAAGAACTATGGTAAGAGAAAGAAAAAAGCGAATCTATCGCAAGCGAATACCTTATGGTATGCAGAATTTTGAGGATATGATTGAAAGGGATTGCTACTATGTAGACAAGACCCCATTCATCGAAGAAATAGAAGACTCTAATATGTACTTCTTCTTTATAAGGCCTCGCCGCTTCGGCAAGAGCCTTACCATCTCCATGCTTGAAAATTACTATGACATCAACAAGAAAGACAAGTTTGATGAAATTTTTGGCAAGCTCTATATTGGTGAGAATCCAACTCCCGAACATAATAGTTATCTCATCATCCATCTCAACTTTGCCATTATTGTAGGCGACCTAAACGACTACAAGCATGGCATGGACAATTATTGCAGGACGCAGTTTAATTACTTCGTGGATGTATATTCGCATCTCTTACCAGAAGGTACCAAAGAAGGCCTCAACCAACAGGAAGATGCCGTCAACCAATTAAACTATCTTTGCACCCAAAGCAAAAAATCTGGCCAGAAGATTTATCTCTTCATTGACGAGTACGACCACTTCACCAACCAGATTCTCGCACACAAGGAGCATGAGCAGAGATACCGCACACAGACCCATGGCGAAGGATATCTCAGAAAATTCTTTGATACCATCAAAGGAGCAGCAGGCGATACCTTGGCACGTGTCTTCGTAACAGGCGTTAGCCCTGTAACGATGGATGACCTGACAAGCGGATTCAATATCGGCACCAATTACTCCCTGGCTCCGGAATTCAATGAGATGACTGGATTCACAGAGGATGAAGTAAGAGATATGCTGGGCTACTATTCCAGTGTGTTGCCATTCAACCACAGCGTGGATGAACTCATCAAGGTGATGAAGCCGTGGTATGACAACTATTGCTTTGCCGAAGAGGAGTACGGAAAAACTACGATGTACAATTCTGTGATGGTACTTAACTTCTTAGACAAGTACATCCGCAACAACTACGACATTCCTAAGAATATGGTAGAGAGCAATGTACGCATCGACTATGACAAGGTGCGTATGCTTATCCGCCATGACAAGGAGTTTGCTCATGATGCCAGCATCATCCAGCAGTTGGTAACCCAAGGATTCGTCACAGGTAAGCTTGTGGAGAATTTCCCTGCCGAACGCATCAATGACCCAGACAACTTCCTGAGTCTACTCTTCTATTTCGGCATGGTAACGATAGATGGCACATACGATGGTAGCACCAAGTTCATTATCCCTAATGAGGTGGTGCGCGACCAGATGTATACCTATCTCTTGGATACCTACAAGGAGAATGATTTGACCTATGATAGTTACAACAAGGGAAAGCTAGAGGCTCAACTAGCATATCATGGCAACTACAAGGCATACTTTGAGTTCATCGCCGACAGTCTGAAGCGTTACTCTTCTCAGCGTGACAAGCAGAAGGGAGAAGCATTCGTGCATGGTTTCACCTTGGCGATGACCAGCCAGAACCAGTTCTATCGCCCTATCTCAGAGCTAGACAACGATGGTGGCTATGCCGACATCTTCCTTTCTCCGCTCTGCGACATCTACAAGGACATGGTGGACAGTTACATCATCGAACTGAAATACTGCAAGACCAATACCGCCGATGAGCAGCTGCAAGTTCTCTTCAAGGAAGCCTCTGCCCAAATCTGCCGCTATGCCAATAGCGACATCGTCAAGGAGTCGGTCAAGACCACTAAGCTCCACAAACTCGCAGTTATCTACCGAGGAGCAGAAATGGTAATGTGCGAGGAAATAACGGAAGAATAATACTGCAATATCTTACCTCAATAAAACAAGAAAAACTATATAAACAGTTAATCCCCCATCACGCAGCCAAAGCGTAGTGGGGGATTACTGTTTCTGATGGAGATAAAAACATAAAGTTTCCTAAATTATACCCTAGGGTATAATACCTTTTGGTATAATTTCGTAACTTTGCAGAGAATCAAGACTTTAAGTATATGAACAAGATACCATTCGAATATGGTTCTATCGCTGAAAATGAATATTTCATTGATAGAATTGAAGATAGAAGAGACCTCAAGACTTTTCTTGGAGGAGGCATCAACGTGATGCTGATTTCTCCAAGAAGATGGGGCAAGTCTTCCCTTGTCAAAGCCGCAATGGAAGAGCTGAAGCAAGAGCAGAAGGATGTGAGAGTATGCTATCTGGATGCCTTCAAGATTTTCTCTGAGGAAGAGTTCTACAACAAATTTGCAAGTGCAATTCTCCAGGGCGTTTCTTCCACGATGGAAAAGAGATGGGCTGACATCGTAAAGTTCATCCAATCCATATCTCCAAGCCTTACCATCAACAGCGATCCCGTGAATGCCGTAGAAGTAAATCTTAACTTCAAGCCCCTGAAGGAAAGTGCCGAGGAAATTCTCAATCTTCCAGAAAAGATTGCCAAGGCAAAAGGCATCCATGTCATCGTGTGCATTGATGAGTTCCAACAATTGGCAAACCTGCCCGACTGGAAGCGCCTGGAAGGAACCATGCGTTCGGTGTGGCAGGGACAGCACAATACGACCTACTGTCTCTATGGCAGTAAACGCCACATGATGATGGATATATTCGGCAACTCGAAGAATCCGTTCTACCGTTTTGGACAGATGATGACCTTGAAAAAGATTGCCAAGGAATACTGGAAGCCTTTCATCCACGACAGTTTCTACAATCACGGCAAGTCTATCAGCGATGATATGATAGAGCGAATCTGCAATACCATGCAATGCCATTCCTGGTATATGCAGCAATTCTGCTTTCTCATCTGGACTCGTACAGCAACAGAAGTAACAGAGGAAATCTATCAGTCACAGCTCACCAAGCTTCTGGATACCAATGCCGATATGTTCATTACCGATATTGATGGCATGCCTGCCTCTCAAATAGCATTCCTGCGTGCCGTCTGCATGGGAGAGACTCATTTCAATGCCCAACAGGTTGTAGCAGAATATGGACTCGGTGCTCCACGCACCATCACCAAGAACAAAAAGACTCTTGTAGAAAGAGACTTCATTGAGAAATCGGGCGATGGCTTCAAGATGGTTGACCCTGTTTTCGAACTATGGTTCAAACGGGAATACTGCAACATTTTGCCTCAATAAGATATAGGAGAAACAATGTAAACCGATTAATTCCCCATCACGCAGCCAAAGCGTGATGGGGGATTTCTATTTTTTAGCAAAGATTAATAAGCAAATTAGCCAGTATCTCACAAAATATCAATACCTTTGTACCCATGAAACAGATTATGAAGAAATTATTTCCACATACTTTGTGGAACAGAGATACAACTTCTCTGTTGGGATGTGCAGCCAGTAAATTTATCGTATTCGATATCATCTGGTGCTTGCAGACTACTTTCACCTCTTTTTCCCTGCCAGAGGTGTATGTCAATTCCCTATTGGCAGCTCTGCTGTTCATCCTCCCATTTATGCTTACCGGTAAGAAATGGCAAGAATATCTCGTGCTCTTTATTCTAGACGGACTGCTCATCAGCAACCTGATGTATTGCCGTACCTACAACTCGATGATACCTCTGGAAAGTTATCTGCTGGCTAGCAATCTGAGCGATTTTACGGCGAGTGTGATTGACTCGATGAGATGGATAGATGCCCTACTCCCGCTATCTACACTTATCTGCATCTATTCTCTCCATAAGAGAAAGAACCGAGGAGCAGAAGCGTTTGGAAGAGAGCGAGGAGCTTACGCCCTGCGAATCAAGCAATATGCCTTAACCACACTTGCAGCATTCCTGCTTTCTGTTATTTTAATCTTTACTAAAGGAGGAACAGAAAAGGCATTCAATAACTTGGATAATGCCAACATGTACACCTGCAAAGTGCCAATGTACACCATCTTTGGCAATTTGATACACGAAGCGAACCAACAAAAAACGATATTTACCCCTAAGATAAAAGCAGAAATTGATAACTGGATGAAACATCAACCAGCCTATCAGCCACTCGCTGACAGTATCGCCAGAAAGAAAACCCTAGTAGTCATCTTCTGCGAATCGCTAGAAAGTTGGGTAATCAACCGTAAGGTAGAAGGTAAGGAAATCACTCCAAACCTGAACCGTTACATCGCCGACAGTCATACTCTCTATGCTCCACACGTTCTCACTCAGGTGAAAGGCGGACGCAGCATAGACGGACAGCTTCTGGTAAGCACAGGTCTGTTGCCGCTGATGAGCGGATGCTACGCCATGCAATTTCCTTTTACCCACTATCCTTCATTGGTTAAGGCGATGAAGGAAGAGCATCCCGACCTGAGTTCTTATCTGATGACGGTGGACAAGCCTATCACCTGGAACCAGTCTGTGGTGGCAGAAAACTTCGGCATCAGCCAGATGTTCTTCAACGACCAGTGGGTGAACGATGAGAAAGTGGGCAGCCGCAAGAAACTGGGCGATGTATCCTTCATGAAGCAGATTGTGGCAAAGCTCAAGAAAGGCGGAATCATGAAGAAGGGAAAAAGTAATTATTTGCAGATTGTAACTTACTCCGGTCACAACCCATTCATCCTGCCCGACAACCTGAAGCGCATTCATTTTAAAGGTGATTATCCGGAAAAGATGCGCGACTTCATGATCATGGCCAACTATACCGACCACGGTTTGGGCATCCTCCTCGACTATCTGAAGAGTCGCCCGGACTACAAGGATATGATGATTGTGATAATTGGCGACCACGAAGGTCTTGCTGCCGACCGCAAACCTATCTGCGAATCGCCAGCCGCCAAAGGCATCGTAAGCGACAAGCAGTTTACTCCTTTCATAGTTGTAAACGCTCCTGTAGGTGGAATATATAATAAGGTGATGGGACAGGTTGACCAATATCCTACCATCCTCAACCTGATGCATCTGGATCACTACAAATGGAAAGGTATGGGACAGAGCATCTTTGATCCTCGCAAATATCCTGCTGCTGTAGGTTCAGATAATATGAACGTAGAAACGACAGGTAATGTACCGGAAAAGGAAATCAAGCGACTCACCCAAGCCCATCGCATCTCGGATTTTCTGATTCGCTACGACAAAATTACAAAATAAGACTTCGACAAGACATGAACATCAAGTACAACAAAGCCCTATGGCTCATCATCATCCTGGCTATCGTGATGATGATTCCTTTTCTCGGACTCACAGATTTCAATACCAAGGGAGAGCCGCGCGAAGCGGTGGTTGCCTACACCATGCTGGAACATGGCAACTGGATTCTGCCTATCAACAACGGAGGTGATATCCCTTACAAACCGCCATTCTTCCACTGGTGCATCGCCTTCTTCAGCCTCTTCATCGGCCATGTGAATGAGTACACCTCACGCCTGCCATCTGCCGTATCGCTGGTATTGATGACCATCGGCGGTTTCGTGTTCTATGCCAAGCGCAAGAATGCCCAGACCAGCCTCATCGCAGCCATCCTTACGCTTACCGCCTTCGAGGTACACCGTGCGGGTATGAACTGCCGTGTAGATATGGTGAACACCGCCTTCATGGTGGGAGCCATGTATCTGCTCTACCGCTGGTGGGAGAAAGGAAAGCACCAGTTGCCTTGGCTCGCTATCCTCTGCATGAGTGGCGCTACGCTTACCAAAGGTCCTGTGGGCATCATCCTGCCTTGCTTTGTGATGGGCGTATTCATGCTTACCCAACGTGAGAACTTCTGGGGCATCGTATGGCGCATGGCTCTAACCGCCCTGCTCTCGCTCGTTATTCCTTTCTGCTGGTATTATGCAGCCTATCTGCAAGGCGGCGACGAGTTTCTGCGCCTGGTGAAGGAAGAGAACATCGACCGATTCATGGGCAAGATGGCATACGAATCGCACGAGAACCCAGCGTGGTACAACCTTCTCACGCTCATCACGGGCTGGTTGCCTTACACCTTATTATTATTGTTCTCGCTCTTCATTCTGCCATGGAAGAAGTTCTCGAAGACCCGTTTCCTTGAGAATGCGAAGAAGGCTACTCCGCTGCAGGTGTTCACCTGGCTCGCTTTCCTCCTGGTACTCTTCTTCTACTGCATCCCAAAGAGCAAGCGCAGCGTTTATCTGCTGCCATGCTATCCGTTCATGGCCTATCTCATCGCCGAATACATCGTTTGGATGATGAAGGAGAAGATGGGAGCCTTGAAGGTTTATGCCGGAGTGATTGCTTCGATAACCCTGATTCTCAATATCGCCCTGCTGGTGGTAAAAAAAGGATGGGTGCCAGAAAGCATCTTCCACGGCAAGCATGCCATAGACAACATCGCCATGCTTCATGCGCTCGAAAACAACGATTTGCTCATCCCATGCAGCATCTTTATGGTTATCACTTTGGGGGGAGTTTACCTCATCTTCAGAGCACTCAAGAAGAAGAATTCAGGCAATATTGTTTCATATACTCTTGCCACCATCGTGGGGCTCTTCCTGATGCTCGACTCCAGTCTGCAGCCACCTGTGCTCAACACGAAGGCAGACAAGCATCTGGCGCCGGTTATCGAAAAGAAGTTTGATACCAGCAAGCTCTACTCTTATATGTCGGTAGATATGCTGCATTTCTTCAGCCTCAACTTCTACCTGGGCGATAAGATCCAGCAGTTTGACAAGGTATTGCCACAGGATGGCGTGCTGATGATTCCGGAAGAAGACATGCCTGATTTCCTTGAGAAATTCGGCAAGGACTACACCTTCCAGAAAGTTTGGGAAGTAAGAAAAACGGTAGAATGGCACAACAAGGTAGGTTTCTACCGATTCGTGAAGACTAGTGCCAATATTGCACTCAACAAATGATTAGTGATTAATGATTAGATACAAAAATAGCATCGGGATTATAAGTACCGATGCTATTTTTGTATCTAATCATTATACTCTTTCTTCGATGAAGTATCGAGGGCGGCGCTTCACCTCGGTATAAATCTTGCCGATATAAACACCCGTGATGCCTACGCCCGTGGTGATGATGCCTCCGATAAACCACATGGAAACAAGCATGGAGGTCCAGCCCTGGATGGTCTTGCCCTGGAAATATTCTACCAAGGCAAAGATAATCATGATGATTGCGACTAAAGTCATCGCCAGACCCAGGAAGGTGATAAACCTAAGAGGGGCTACGGAGAATGAAGTGATGCCATCTATACTGAAACTCAGCATCTTGGTAAACGGATACTTACTCTCACCCGCCTCACGAGCCTTGCGGTCGTAATAGACGAATCCCTCTCGGAAGCCCAACTGGCGTACGATGGCTCTAAGGAAGAGATTGCGCTCTGAATACTGCATCAGCGCCTTTAGGGTGCGGTTGGTCATCATGCGGAAATCGGCATGATTGTAAACCGTCTCCTTATCCACACTCTGCATCAGTTTATAGAAAGCCTGGGCGGTAAAGCGCTTGAAGAAGGTATCGGTTTTGCGCTCCTTGCGTACACCATAGATGATATCCTTGCCTTCCTGCACCTGGCGCACCATATCCACGATAACATTCTCATCGTCCTGCAGGTCGGCATCGATACTTACCATCGCATCACAATGGTCTACCGCAGCTTCCATACCTGCCCAGAGCGCATTCTGATGGCCCCGGTTATGCGACAGTTTGATGCCATGCACATATCCATGTTCCTTGGCAGCATCCAAAATCATCTGCCAAGTATGGTCACGACTGCCATCGTCGACAAGCAGCAGTTCTGTGTCGGCATCAGTCTCTTTCTTAATCTTTCTGATCAATGCCCCCAGCACATCTAAGGTCTTAGGCAGCACTTCTTCCTCGTTATAACAAGGGATAACTATCAATATCTTCATTTATACGCCAGTATTTATTCAGATGCAAAAGTAACTCATTTTTTCTATTTAAACAAGAAAAACGGTTAATATTTTTTATTCTTGATATATTTTTCCCGTTTTTCTCCATTCTTTCTTACCATTTCCACTTTACCTGTATCTCCAGATCGGATTGCGAAGAGCGGGGGATTTCCTGCAAACCCGAAGAGATGTGAGAACGGTCGAAATAATCGGTTGTACCCAATTTGGCGATAAGCAGCAGATGGGAACCTATCTCTGAACGTGCCACCAAGGTGTAACGGATGCCCTCGCCGTAGTAGCTGCCGAAACTCATCTGATAGAGCAGACCAGGTTCATAAGCGTAGATACGGGAGGCAAAATCGGAAGTATGGAAATAGCCCAGGCAGCCTCTCAACGTTCCTTTCAACTGCTTCTTCCATTTCCATTCCCATCCTATATGCTCGCTCACCATATAGCCTTTACTTAGCTCATCGCCCTCATTCTTCATCGTACTTTCTGCCTGGCTCATCGTATAGTCTAAACTGGTTTTGGCGCTCCATCGTTTTTGGGATATTGTGGCATAGAGACGCAGACGGCCGGTCGTGGTTCCCGCCTTATCCTTATAACGGAACCTTCCTCCTACCGTCAGCACTCTTGAGGGCTGGAAGAGAATATTCACCAGATTATCCCAACTCTGTGTACTCTCCCTGGTCTGATACTTAGGCCAGGCAAAATAGGCGAAATCGCTGTAGGCTGTGATGCTCCAATGATGGGCAGGAATCCAGGTAAAGCCCAGATATACGCCGTTTTCATCCTGCACATCGCTCCCCTCGGAAAAACTGTTGCTGAAGAGAGAATAATATCGGGCAGAATAGAACCTGTGAAGAGCCATGAGCGTGAAATGGTCGGAACAGAGATAGGAGGCTGCATTGAGCGTGGCTATGGAACCGCAATCTCCAGTAGCCGTTTCGCCGGAGAGGGTGAGGCGATGGGAGATGTATCCATAGCTGATACTGGCATTCCAGAAGGCATTCCCCTCTGGAGCAAAACGCTTGTAAAGCTGGCTTTTATTGGGCGTGAGCGGCAGGGAGAAAGAGGTATAAAAGGCTGTACCTCCGATGTGCCAGCCCTGATGCCGGTAACTGATGTTGCCTCCCACAAGTGTATTGGATGCGACCTTCTGTTTAGCAATCTCATTCACCGTACGATGCAAACCGGTCTGCAGGATGGTCTTGATGCCCCCGCCGCCAGCAGAAAGCGTAGCATCTATCTGGCGATAAGAAAGAAAGCCGGTCAGTTCCAGTCCCTTTAATAAGGTATAAGTGGCTGCTGCGCCTTGCAGATAATTGGCTGAAGAACGGGAAGAATGACCGCGGATGATGCAGGAAGATGATCTGCCCAAGGAGGTTAAGGCTGAGAGTTTGCCGAAGCCGAAATCATTATTGAGTATCAGTCCCAATCCTACGTTCAATCTGTATCTGCCCAGGGTGATATTCTTCCATCTGCCCAGGTTCTTTACCTGAAGATAGAAGGAATAGAAGTCGTAACCCATCGTGTTCCTGCCTCCGAAGAATGGTTCGCCGGCATCCTGAGAAGCTACGAATCCCAGTTTGACGGAATTGCCGTAGCGAAACAGATAGCGCAGTCCGTGCTTATAAGGATAACCCAGATAGCCGTCGGTTCCGCTCGCATCGCCCTTGCGCTCATAAAAAGGAACCTTCAGCATGCCCATCACTTCGTGCTTGCCATACTGGGCGATGTTTTTAAGACTGGGGAAAGCCGGCTTGCTCCCGTCATCGGCCACATAGAAGAAACAACTCATCAGCTGGCGCTGGTACCAGCCGATGCTGCTTATCAGGGTAAGCTCGCTCATACTCTTCAGCTGGCCATAGCGGTAAATATAGAACAGGATGTCTTCTACCTGCGATGCAGTAAGAAACGGCATGCGCTCCAGTTCTTCTCTCGTTGCCGTATTCAGATTGACGGGATGCTGCGCCATCTCCTCCAAATCTTCTTCATAGTCCTGCCAGGCTACATGCTCGAAATCTTCGGATGAAGAAAGGTCGGACAACAGTTGCTGCCAAGGGGGCGAAGCGGAAAGAGAATCTTCAGGCGCGGCGCCCTGTTCTGAAAGAGAGAAAGATTGGGCTTGAGCCCATGAGGCACAGAAGATTTGGGAGCTGCCTACGAGAAACAGTTTCAACAAGAGGGATGTTATGGAATGAGCATGCTTCATCTGCAGTAGGCACTTCATTTATTAAATTAAGACAAAGTTACTGCTAAAATCTGAAAAAGAGAAAGAAAAAGCCAAGAATCTTTCTCAAATTGAGAAATAATCTGTAATTTTGCGGCGTAATTAGTAACACAAAGGGGCTTACACCTCTTTATATATAGAAGAAGCTCCACGAAGAAAAGGAGCTGGACAAAGAACTTTGAGGAGATTTACATGAAACAGAAAATATGCTTTTTACTGGCGATGCTCTTCTGCATCACCCTGCAAACCATGGCGCAGACCGATGGCGACAACCCTGAAGACAGGGAGGTGGACATGGATGCCCCTACCTTTGAACCGATGGTGAAGGTAGGAAAAGTGCTCCTGGATCATGACAGCGTGCAATATGTTCAGGTGAACAACGTGTACGTTTATCCGCAGCCAGTATTCAAGAACGCCAAGGAACGAATGGCTTACAACCGTTTGGTATACAACATCAAGAAGGTGCTGCCGATAGCCAAAGAGGTAAGAAGGATTATCATCGAAACGGGTGATTATCTGGAAACGCTGCCTAATAAGAAGGCAAGAGATGCACACATGAAACTGGTGGAGAAAGGTATCAAACAGGAATATACCCCGAGAATGAAGAAACTCACCTATGCACAGGGTAAACTCTGCATCAAACTGGTGTATCGCGAATGCAATTCCTCATCCTATCACCTGATTCAAGCCTTTCTGGGTCCTATCCGTGCCGGATTCTATCAGGCATTTGCAAGCCTCTTCGGTGCCAGCCTCAACAAGAAGTACGACCCGAACGGCGTTGACAGATTAACAGAAAGAGTGGTAAGACAGGTAGAATCGGGGCAGATTTAACCAGCTCATCTTATTCAGAAAGCCCATACACTTAGGTATAAAAGCATTTCCAGTCAATAGGAATTGCTTTTATACCTAAGTTTTTTTGTTGATACAAGCAGAAGAAATCTCCGTTCATCGACGTTGAATGTCCGTTCAGCGTCGATGAACGAAGATTTAAACAGACAGAAAAAAGAAATGTTCCTAAGAAAAGCAACAACTTTTCCTAGGAACATTTCCTTTTATATTCGAATGGGATGCCCACCTATTCCTCAGTATAAAGCACCTGAATCATAGTCTGGCCAACCGCCTTAAGCACATTCTTATCCAGATGAGCCATATCATCGCTCACAGTGTGCCAGGTAGGACCGAAACTGCTCTGCTGGCAGTCTGGATAATAAGCAATCACATCTACAGTAGGAATCTTAGCCTTCTCGTTAACCGGAATATGATCATCAGTAATCATTCCGCCATCGCTCTTAGGGAAGTAAGAGCCAAAACCAGCCTGACGGGCTGCAGCCCAAACCTTCTTCACGATGCCACCGGCATACTGCATAGACATACCTTCACGATAGAACTTGGCTCCCTGTCCGCCCACCATATCGAGGAGGATTCCGAAACGTGGATTATATCCCTCAGGCTTGTTCTCGCTCCAGTACTGGGCACCCAATGCCCAAGTATCGCCATCGTCCTGAACATCAGCCCACTGAGGTGTTCCCCAGTCTTCGGTATCGAAACATACGAAATCTACGCCGATGTTGGGATTCAGCTTCTTGTCAGCCTGCAGCTGGCGGGCTATCTCCAACATGACGGCTACTCCGCTGGCTCCATCGTTGGCTGCCATTACAGGCTTGCGCCAGTTGGTGCTGTCGGGGTCGTTGTCGGCCCAAGGACGGCTGTCCCAATGAGCACAGAGCAAGATGCGGGTTTCAGCCTTCGGGTTGTAATGGGCGATGATATTGGTATTCTTCAGGATGGTACCATCATAGCCCTTGAGGTCAGCCTTCTGGGTTTCTACCTCACAACCAAACTGCTTGAACTTGCTCACAATCCATTCGCCACACTTGTCGTGCGCCTCGCTGTTCATGACGCGAGGACCGAAATCGCATTGTGCGGCACAATAAGCCAACGCCGAATCGGCATTAAAGGCAGGACCTACAGGATTCAGCTTCTCTGCTTCCTCTACCTCCTGAACCTCAGGCGAACTCGAACTGTTCGCATTCTTATAGCTAATAGCTCCAGCTACCACTCCGGCAGCAACTACCAAGCCTAAAATTATCTTCATTTTCTTCGTCATCGTATTTACTTTGAACTTTCAGATTTGAACTTTGAACTTTATGATTACTTAATAACTATCGAATTGGCTTTCCCTTTGGCCGCCGAACGTTGTTTCTTCGTTCTTCACTCTTCATTCTTCACTTTCCAAAGTTCTGTACCTGCGTCATCACTCTGAGCCAGTTGCCTCCCCAAATCTTGACAATATCCTGCTCGCTATATTTGCGGCGCAACAGCTGGAGGGTGAAATTGATGAGTTCAGAAGAGTCGGCGAGCCCCCGGATGCCGCCGTCTCCATCAAAGTCGGTACCCAGACCTACGTGGTCGATACCCATCACATCGATGGCATGCTCAAGATGGGCGATAGCGTCCATGATGTCGGCTTCACCCTCTTTACGCAGGAATCCGTGATAGAGCGTGGTATGAGCCACACCACCCTTTGCTGCGAGGGCACGCATCTGGTCATCGGTCAGATTGCGAGGCACATCGCAGAGCGCACGGCTGCTGCTATGGCTGCAGACAATAGGCGTCTGGCTGATATCAAGTGCATCGTAGAAACTCTTCTCGCCACCATGACTCAAATCTACCATGATGCCCAGACGGTTCATCTCATGAATCACCTTCTCGCCAAAACTGCTCACACCATTATGGGTATTGCAGCCGCGGGCACTATCGCAGATATCATTATCACCATTATGGCAGAGCGTGATATAAACGATGCCGCGCTGGGCGAAATGCTTCACGTTACTGATATCGTGCTCCAGGGCGAGACCGTTCTCGATGCCGAGCATGATGCTCTTTCTGCCCTTCCGCTTATCGCTATAAAGATCGGTAGGAGTGCGGGCTATGCTGAGATACTGGCTGTTCTTGCTCACAATCTCTTCTATCTTGTCGAAGATGAGGTCGGCATACTGCGCAGGTCCCTTTACATCGAAAGCCACCTTGCTGCTGAAGCTCTCGCCTATCTGAGGCTGTGGCAGGTAAGCTACCATCGTGGTAGCATCCTGATGACCATCGGTCATCTTATGGAGATCAACCAGGATGCGGGAATCGCGGTGATCAAACTTGATGCCCTGAGGGAAGAACATCGGAGTATCACAATGGGTATCGAGCGTAAGGATGCGCTTATGCAACTGCTTGGCTGCATAAAAGTTGTTAGCCTGATTAACCAGCCATTGGAAAATCTTCAATCCTTCTTCTTCCAGCCATTCCGGATGCCATTGCACACCGAGAATCTGCTTATATTCGCTACTCTCTACTGCCTCTATAATATGGTCGGAAGATTTGGCGATGGTGCGCAGATGCTTGCCTGGCTCGCTTACCGCCTGATGGTGGAACGAGTTGACAAAGATCTTCTCCTTATTATATATATTATATAAGGTGGAATCTTTCTTGACTTCTACGATGTGGGTAGGTTCGGTACGGTCGGCATCTTGGCTGTGCTTTACCAGCTGCTTGATATCCTGGCACACCTTTCCACCCAGCGCAATAGCGAGGGTCTGGATGCCCCGACAGATGCCAAGCATCGGAATCTGGCGGTTGAAAGCCAATCGGGTAATCATCAGTTCGGCAGCATCACGTTCCTGATTGATGTTGTGAAGACGGGGAGAAGGCTCTTCGCCCATCCACAGCGGATTATGGTCGCCGCCACCCGTCAGAATCAATCCATCAAGATGCTCCAAGGTATTGACGATGACCTGAGCATCGGCAACAGGAGGAATAATGACCGGCGTACCGCCAGCCGCTATTACCTGCTTATAATAACGGTCGCGAAGCGTAGCATCGATACCTTCATAATTGGCAGTAAGGCCAATTACAGGCTGATGCTTCGCTTCGGGAAATCTAGAGTATGCATCCTGGAGATGCGACTCTAAGTCAAATGTTTCCATTTGTTTATCTTTCAAAAAATAATGATTCAAGATCTTCTAAAAATCGTACTCAAGTATGGAGACTCTTATATTAATCTTCATCGAGAAGTACAGGAATCTCACGCTTGATGCTCTGCTCAAGAGAGATAAGCGTTTCGGTAGAAACCACACCAGGGATAGCCTGAAGCTTATTGTTGAGCAGATCCATGAGCTGCTCGTTGTCGCGGGCATAAAGCTTAATCAGCATGGTGTATGAACCGGTTGTAAAGTGGCACTCTACGATTTCAGGAATGTTCTGCAAGCGCTCTACCACCTTTTTATACATATTACCGCGCTCCAAGTTCAAACCTACATAAGTGCAGGTAGAATAACCCAGGCTTTTAGGGTTTACATCAAAACCGCTACCGGTGATGAAACCATCCTCCATCAAGTGCTGAACACGCTGATGGATGGCAGCACGAGACACGCCACATTCTGCGGCTACGTCTTTAAAAGGAATACGGGCATTCTTGGAAAGGATGCCGAGAATCTTTCTGTCTAGATTGTCTATTTTCTCCATTTCGTTTTGCTTTATATTATTCTATTTATAAGGTACTTTTCTATACCAGATAGCAAAATTAATAAAATCTATTGAAACAGCAAACAAAATGCACGAATATTTTGCAATATCCGTGCATTTTGTTGTTTTTTATACTGTTTTTAACCAAAAACCTTGGCATTTTGCTACTTTTAGTAGAAAAATCATACGCTTATCTGATAACCTCGGAGAAGTAATGATCACGCAAAGGTTTCACCACTTTATCACCCGTCAAAACTATCTGCTGCTTAAGACGGATGTCTTGAGAAGAGGCTCCAATCTTCAGTTCATACGTTCCTGGAGCTATGTTCCATTGACGATTGCCTCGATGAGAATAATAACCAAACTGATCAGTATAGAACCTGATGCATACTCTCTTGGTTTCGCCAGGATTGAGAGAGATACGGGCAAAGCCCTGCAACTGGATAGGATGAATCTGCTGGTTGCTCTGAGTTGGCGACAGATATACCTGCGCTATCTCATCGGCACGAACGTTACCCGTATTAGTAACCTCAAAGTAGATATTGCTCGACTCTGAAGCAGTAGAGAGTTCCTTAACTGCCTGCAAGTTCTTATAGGCAAAGGTAGTATAGCTCAATCCATAACCGAAAGGCCACTCTACACGGGCATCCTGCCGGGTGGAATAATTATAGCAGATAGGCTCATAAACCTCAGTATTAGGATAGCTGACACTCAGCTTGGCAGATGGTGAAATCTTGCCATAAAGAATGTCAGCCACAGCTGTACCACCCTCTTCACCAGGATACCAGGCCTGGATGACTGCTGCACAACGCTTGGCTATCTTGGAGATAACCTGCGCACGACCGCCGAAGACTACCAGGACTACAGGTTTGCCCGTAGCCAAGAGTTCCTCAACATATTCCTCTTGCTTACCAGGAAGCTTGAGACCATCTCGCTCACGGTTCTCACCACAGAGCATCACATTCTCGCCTACAGCAGCAACGATAACATCGCTTTCCTTTGCCATCGCCAAAGCTTCTGCCTTGTCTGCCTTCTCGCCTGAATCAACCTTGCGATGCAGGAGCTGATATTCCCAAGCACGCTTATCGCCAGACTCTTCAAACTTGGTCTCTATCTCCTCTGTCCAGTCACAACCACGAGAATACTTAATATTAATACCCTCAGGTTTACTTGCCTGCATTGCCTCTAGCAATTTAACGATATGTGGCAAGTGGCTATCATCCCACTTTTTCTTCCAACTCTGCCAGAAATAGAACATAGAAGGGAAAGAGTAGTCGCCACACATCGCCCAAATGGAATTGGCATTAGGACCCGTGAGCAAGATATTCTTAATCTGCTTGGTGCTGTTAACATCAGCCTCCTTCACAAGAGGCAAAACACCTTTATTCTCTAACAAGACGATAGACTGGCTAGCTATATCGTAAGCCGTCTGCCGTTCTTCCTTAGTATCAAGCTTTACATCCTCCGTACTATACAGATATGGATTTTTATCCATCAGTCCTGCACGAATTTTATAACGCAGAACATCCTTTACAGCACGCTCAAAGACTTCTTTCTTAACAAGTCCCTTATCCAAGGCTTCCTGTAAATACTGATAGTTTTCGCCTCTAGGGAAATCAACATCATTGCCACCATTGATAGCAGCCACAGCTTTCTGAAGAGGAGTATCTAGTCCCGGCAACTGGTCAATGGCAGTATAATCGCTCACCACCATTCCATCGAATCCGAGATAATCTCGCAAAATATCGTTGAGAATCTCACTATTTGCCACGCACTTGGTACCATGAACAGCATGATAACCCGGCATCAAAGCCTTGCTACCTGCCAGACGAATCATCGTCTCATGAGGCAAAAGGATATCTTCCATCATCTCCTTCTCATCAGCATCCCCGCCACCACCATATCCCAGATAGTGTTTAGAGCAAGCTCCCACTCCCTTCTTGAGGTTGCCCTGCTGAAGACCCTTGACAAAAGCAGTACCCATAACGGCAGAAAGATAGCCATCCTCACCATATGATTCTTCCAGACGATTAAAACTTGGAGTACGGCAAACGTCTACCATAGGGGAAAGCGACAATACGCCACCCATCTTGCGAAGAGCAGTACCTGTCTGCAAAGTCTTGAGCTCTGCCAACTCTGGATTGAACGAACAAGCCTGCCCTATCTGCTGTGGATAGACTGTTGCATCTTGCGTATTGATACCCGAAAGAACTTCCTCGTGAAAAAGAGCCGGGATTCCGTTAGGGGTATGATGCATCAACCAATCTTGTACAACAGCCACACGCTTTCGCAAGAAATTGGCATCAACCAATTCCTGACTGGCGTACTGGGAAAAATGTCCAATACCATAAGGAATGAGCTGCTTGCATTTGACGGTATCCAAATTGCCTTCCGCATCAAAAAGCTCATCCATATAACCACTTCTCAACTGAGCGATACGCTCTGGCTGTGACATTCTGCTGTAGAGTTCATCTACCTGTTGGTTCACTTGCTGCTCCCTATTGTTTATGTTACAGCAACTAGCCATCAGCACAGTTGCACATACGGTTGTTGTAATTTGTTTCATCATTATCTTTTAGATTAAAAATATAATTATTGAAGTTGTTTATTTTCATGTGCAAAGATAATGCAAACGAGCGCAGAATATCAAGCTTGCTTGAATATTTTGCCGAGTGCAGCTTATCTTCTGCAAAGATAATGCAAACGAGCGCAGAATATCAAGCTTACTTGAATATTTTGCCGAGTGCAGTTTATCTTTTGCAAAGATAATGCAAATAAGAGAACTAACAGATTCGCTTTCCCGTTTTTTATGCAAAAGCAACAAACACAAACGTAAAAGAAACAAAAGAGCCAAAGATAACACTCTATCCTTGGCTCTTACCTTATTATATTTTAGTAGTAATTACTTGTTGAAATGAATTCAGTAATTACTTTCTCTTCTTTGAATGCGCAGCTTTCTTGGCTGCAGGTTTAACAACCTTCTTGTCGGCACTCTTTACTGCAGCTGCATCATCTTTCTGTTCGTCTGCTGGCTCTGGCTTAACCTCAGGCTTAACTATGCTAACCAGCTCAAGATCGAACACCAAAGTAGAGTATGGAGGAATCTGACCAGCCTGACGCTCGCCGTAAGCCAACTCGTAAGGAATGTAAACCTGCCACTTACTGCCCACAGGCATCAGAGTAAGCGCCTCGGTCCAACCCTTGATCAATCCGTTGGCACGGAACTTATCTGTCTTGCTGCCACCATGCTTGGATGTAGCATCAAAAACGGTACCATCAATCAGACGACCCTCGTAGATAACCTCTACCTCATCGCTTGCCTTAGGCACTTCGCCATGACCTTCGGTAATCACCTTATACTGCAAACCGCTAGGCAACACCTTTACACCAGGTTTCTTGGCATTAGCAGCAAGGAACTTCTCGCCGGCACCAGCCAAAGCTTCCTTCTGGAAATCGGCAGCAGCCTTAGAGGTAAAGAATGTAGTATCATTAGCCAAAGCTGCGATAAAACCATTCTGGAACATAGCATGGCTGATAGAATCGCCTGTGCTCTTCAACTCTTCCTTTGTGCCAGGATATACACGTTTCTCTACCAGTTTGGCAACCTCCATACCTGCAGAATAAGCTACGGTCTTAGGATTGATACCCATGGCAAGCGCATCCTTGTAACCACGAAGGAAATTCTCCATATAGGCAGTATCTACCTGAAAACTCTGCTGGATATAAGGAATCAGACCACGAGTGGCATTCATACCAGCTACATAACTCAAAGAATCGGCTGATGATTTCAACTCAACAAGAGTAGCCGCCTTCTTAACCTTCTTCTTGCTTGCAGCACTAGCTGTAAACAAAGAAGCACCCGCCACGAGGACGAGTGCTGTCATTAATATTTTCTTCATTTATAAGTCCTCTATAAAAATGAGTTCCCACAAAAATTACTTGCCACCTACTGAAATCAACTCAATCTTGAAGATCAATACAGAGAATGGCTTGATCTGACCCTGCTCGCGCTCACCATAAGCCAACTGCTGAGGAATGTAAACCTCCCAAACAGAACCTGCTGGCATGTGAACCAAAGCATCAGTCCAACCCTTGATAACCTGGTTAGCACGGAGATCTACGGCCTGACCACGCTTGAAAGAAGAATCGAATACCTTGCCGTCGATTGTCTTACCCTCGTAGTTAACCTTAACCATAGAGGTATCCTTTGGCATAGGGCCGTTACCCTCCTTGATTACCTTGTACTGAACACCTGAAGGCAGAGTAACAACTCCTGGCTTCTTCTTGTTGGCAGCGAGGAACTTCTCACCAGCAACCTTGTTAGGACCATATTCCTTCTCCATGTTCTTAGCCTTGATAGCCATCATCTTAGCCTGAGCAATCTGAGCAGCCTGCTCAACTGTCATCAAGCCCTTCTTGCCTGTAGTACCTGTGATGAAACCAGCCATGAAGTTCTTCAGAGAGATAGACTTTGTAGAATCCTCACCGAATACCTCGTGGTTGATGCCCTTAACCATCTGGTTAGAGATCTGCTGACCAATCTGGATACCTGCGTAGTAAGCAGCCTTCTTCTTGTCGTCACCAGCGTTGGCACCATCGTTAAGACCCTTGATGAAATCATCCATGTAAGCAGTATCAACGCCCATGCGCTCTACCATAAACTCCTTCAGACCCTGAGTCTGAGACATACCCATAGCATAGCTCATAGTATCTACATCAGTCTTGAGATCTGCCTTAGGAGTAGAATTGCCACAACCTACGAATGTAGCAGCAGCACAAGCCACGAGGGCTCCGAAAAATAACTTTTTCATTTCCTTATTTATATTTTAAATCTTTATTTTTATCTATTATATTCCAGGATTGCCTTTACTTCATTTAAATATATCTACTAACAGATTACTTAACGGCAACGAGCTCAACATCGAAAATCAAGGCTGAGAATGGAGGAATAGATGCACCAGCACCACGCTCGCCATAACCCAACTGATAAGGGATGAAGAAACGGAACTTGGCACCCTCGGTCATGAGCTGAAGACCCTCTGTCCAACCAGCGATAACCTGGTTCAATGGGAAGGTAGCAGTCTGACCACGGTCGTAAGAACTGTCAAACTTAGTACCGTCGATAAGCGTTCCCTCATAGTGGCACTCTACCTGATCGGTAGCCTTAGGAGCCTTGCCATTACCTTCACGCAAAACCTGATACTGCAAACCGCTCTTAGTAGTGATGATACCATCCTTCTTGCCGTTCTCGGCGAGGAACTTCTCACCAGCTGCCTTAGCAACCTTGCCCTTCTCGGCAGCAGCAGCCTGAGCCTTAGCCTCCTGCTCTGCAAAGAAGTTCTGTACCAACTCCTGAGCTTCCTGCTCGCCGAGCTGAAGCTTACCGGCGATGGCATCCTTTACAGCCTGTGCAAAATCATCAATATTCAAACTCTCTGCACCCATAGAAGCCAACTGGCGACCGATGCCGATGCCCAAAGCATAACTTACTTTATCCATAAAATTTATTTATAATAATGTATTAATAATCTTAAAATGTACTTTTTGTCCTTAAAACGAGTGCAAAGATAACATTTTTCTCGCTTAAAACGATGTTATTTGCAGAAAAATTGCTAAATTTGTGCATTCTTAATAAAAAGATTAAGAAAATATGAATAATTAAAACGTGATAAGATGAAGAAACTCGTATTTTTAACCGGTGCAGGCATGTCTGTGGAGAGTGGTTTCAAAACTTTCCGTGGCAATGATGGATTATGGGAAAACTATCCTGTAGAACAGATAGCTACCCATGAGGGATGGGAAGCTGACCCTACCCTAGTAACAAACTTCTATAATATGTTGCGCCATAAACTCTATGCTGCGCAACCTAACGAGGGGCATAAACTTATCAAGGAGCTGGAAAAAGACTTCGATGTGACGGTAATCACCCAGAATGTAGATAATCTGCATGAAAAGGCAGGTTCCAAAAATGTAATCCATCTGCATGGCGAACTGTCAAAGGTTTGCTCTTCACGCGACCCTTACGACTATCGCTACATCAAGGAATTACCTGAGGATGACTGCGAGGTAAAGCCGGGAACCGAAGCTGGAGACGGAAGCCTGTTGCGCCCATTTATCGTTTTCTTCGGCGAAAGCGTTCCTATGATTGAGCCGGCAGCCGAAGCTGTACAGCAAGCCGATATCTTCGTCATTATCGGAACCTCACTCAACGTTTATCCTGCTGCAGGTCTGATTTCATATACCAAGCCTCACATTCCTATCTATCTGATAGACCCGGGTGCCGTAAACACCAATGGATATTACAAGATAGAGCACATCATGAAAGGGGCTTCAGATGGTATGAAGGAACTGAAGGAAATATTGGAAAAATAAAAACATTCAGAATACCTAAACAATAAAATCAAACGGGGAAGCATCCATTGATACTTCCCCGTTTGCTTTTATTACTTTTATTTTCTTTCTATCAATAACATTCTGCATTACACAGCCTCAGATGTTCTGACTCCCATGCGAGCCTCGGCGACATTAACCACATAATCACCCAGTTTTTCGCATTCCTGAATGATATCCATATACAATGTACCTACACCATAGGTATAAAGATGGTTATCCACATCATCCAGGTTCTGGTTTCTCAACTGAGTACGATAATTATTAATCTCAGTCTCGATATTGTACGTATGGTTGAGATTGATAGAATGGCGTTCATGAGCAAACATATAGTTCATCTGAGTCAGCGCCTCATCTACCAACTTAAACATCTGATGAATGTTTTCACTCTGCTTGGCAGTAAACTCCTCCTTGTTTTCACCCTTACGCTTAATGGTGCGGGCAAGATTAAAGCAACTGTCACCAATACTCTCGATTTCAGAAATCTCACGCAACATCGCACGGATCTTCGCCTTGGTATCATCACTCAGATGAGCATCGCTCACCTGATCAAGATACTTGGCAATCTCTATCTCCATATTATCAGAAATACCTTCATACTTCTCAATACGCTCATAGAGTTTGTCGAAAGTCTTGGAATCCTGAGTTTCCAGCAACTCTCTCACCATACCAAACATACGATGGATGCGCTCGCCGAAACTGCCGATTTCCTGCTGTGCCTCGAAGACAGAAAGTTCTGGGGTCTTCATGATGCCAGCCTGGATAAAGCGCAAACGGAAATCTTCATCCTCCTTATCTGCCTTAGGCTTGATAAGTTTGCAGACAACTTTTTCCAACTGTGGGATAAACCAAATCAGAATGCCTGTGTTACAAACATTGAAACAGGTATGGAACATCGCCAGGACAATTGGCAACAACTTTGCCTTCTGTGCCGCAGACATACCACCATCAGGATCATACCCCACGATAGAGCAAACGAAATCTACAAATGGATAGAACAGGCAGAGAACCCAGATTACACCAAAGACATTGAATACCAGATGGGCCAAGGCTGCACGACGAGCCTGGGCATTGGCACCCAAAGCGGCAAGATTGGCTGTAGCGGTAGTTCCGATATTCTCACCCATCACCAAGGCAATACCCAGATAAATAGGGAGTACGCCTGTAGAACAGAGTAAGATGGTGATGGCCATCACAGCTGCCGAACTCTGTACGATACAGGTTATAAGTGTACCGATCAGGAGGAAGACTACAATCGTAAAATGACTCTTTGTATCAAAAGAACCAAAGAAATCGATAACCGCCGGATTATGTTCCAGATCAAGAGCCTTACCCGCACTACTCAACAGAACGAGCGAGAAGAAGAGGAAGGCGATACCAAAAAGGAAATCTCCGAAATAACGGCGCTTCTTACTATAAATCAGCATAATGCCGAGGAAGAACGCAGGGAATACGACAATCGTTAAATCTACATTATAACCCAGCGACATAATCCATGCCGTAAACGTAGTACCAATGTTGGCACCCATAATAACGGAAATTGCTTGGGCTAAGGTCAGCAAACCTGCATTTACAAAAGAAACCGTCATAACGGTAGTTGCAGAGGAACTCTGAACGGCACAGGTAATAAAGGTACCTGTAAGCATTCCCGTAAATCGGTTGGTTGTCATAGCGCCCAAAATGTGGCGCAACTGAGATCCTGCCATCTTCTGCAAGGCCTCACTCATCACCTTCATACCATAAATGAGCAAAGCTAAAGAACCGAGAATCTGAAAAAAAATCACAAGATATTGACTTGTATCCATATTCATTTGTATTTGTGGAAATGTTTGTTACGTTTCGATTGCAAATATAATAAGAAATTCCGTTATTACGAAATATTTGTTACCGATATTTCAAGTTGTAACAGTATTGTAACATCCAAGACCCCCTAAACACAATTTTGGAAAAACTACATTTACGAACAGACAAACTGAATTAATAAGCTATATTCTGCTCTGAAATACGAAAAATGAAGAAATATTATGGTCAGTTTTGCCTCATATTTAATAAAAAACGAAAAAAGATGCCAAGAAACTTTGTTTTCTCCTTTTTTTTTTGTTTCTTTGCCTTATAAAACTAATAATAGTCATAATTTATGGGAAAAGGTAAAAAAGGTGGCAAAAGAATGAACAAAGCGCAGCTCACTGAGATGCTGCAGGAATTCTTTGCCGAAAGACCGGGCGAAACGCTCAGCTTTAAAGAGATATTCCGTTCCCTCCATCTTACGACGCATCCGCTCAAGATGCTGGCGATTGACATTATGGAGGAAATGGCATGGGATGACTACCTGGCTAAGGTAAGTGATAATTCTTATCGCCTGAATCAAAGCATACAGGTGATGGAAGGTAAATTCGTTAGAAAGGCAAATGGCAAAAACTCTGTTATCCCTGATGATAGCGAGAAGCCTATTTTCGTTTCTGAACGTAATTCGATGGGAGCACTTAATGGCGACAGGGTGGAATTCACCTTCCTGGCTCGTCGTAAGAATCACATCAAGGAGGCACAGGTCAACAAAATCCTTGAACGCGCTAAAGATACCTTCGTAGGACGTCTGAAAGTAGATAAGGATCTGGCTTACCTCGTGACACCTGGCGATGTCTTTGCTCACAACATCATCATTCCTAGAAGAAAGGTGAAGGGAGGAAAGACCGATGACAAGGCAGTAGTCCGGATTATCGAGTGGCCGGATGGAGAAAACAAGAGTCCTATTGGCGAGGTTGTTGACATTCTTGGCCAGATGGGTGATAATGATGTTGAGATGAATTCTATTCTTGCTCAATATGGATTACCTTATAAATATCCAAAGAATGTAGAAGATGCAGCCAACAAGATAAGCGGCGAAATCACAGAACAGGATTACAAAGAA